>CAVIOJ010000192.1:0-2578 GCA_963644225.1 Lachnospiraceae bacterium
TAAAGAGGAATATGGCTACAGCGTTGACAAGCTGCTTTTTCCATAGGGCATCTTTTTCCCGCAATTGAGCCACCATCAAGACAAACGTAACAGGTGCCAGATAAAGTGTCAGATACTCCATGGTGGTACTGGCCGCCATGTCTACCTTAAATATCTGTAGGACCTTCATGTTGCAGACAGACCATATTCCCATAAAGAAGGAAAAAATACCTATATAGAGCAATCTGCTAAACACCTTGTTGTAGCAATAGGCCACTCCGCTGACCATGGTCAGGCAGACACCAACTAAAATAAGGAATATTCCAACAAATGCGCTTACTATATGCTCATTGGCATAATCGAGATAGGCTGTATTTGTAGGCGCGATGCGTGGTGTTGTGATATTGGTAAAAGCATCTTTTTCCCGCACCTCCAAATATATGGTCAAAGTCTTTCCTACTGCGGATTCCGGCAAATCAATAAAGTGATAACCGCTACCCACCAACCAATTCTTTTTGGCATATTCCTGTCCATAGGAATAGATTGTCTGACCATCCAGCTTTACATCAACCGTGGACAAATAAAAAAGCATAACCATGGTTCGATGTAATGGCAAATCTTTTGGCAACTGCGTAGACAAGACCACCTGGTCACCAATCTGTAGTCCCGAAAACTTGTACGAAGCTAAATTTTCTTGGTAATCAAGAGTTTTCCCATTTAAAGAGACCTGCCAAGCCCCATTGTAATTCTGGTACTCACTTGGTTTAGTATTTTTTGTGAGCATCCATGTAAAAAAGCAAAACCACAATATAATAGCAACAGCGGACAGGCAAGCAATTACAGTTGTAATTTTTTTCCTATTCGCCTCCACGCTTGTATTCATACCTATTCCCCCATAAAACCCAACTATTTATATAATCTACATTAATATGGTCCATTTGTAAATCAGAAATTGTTAATTTAATGTCAAAGTCCCGATTCCGTATCCGTTAGACGTAAGTGGAATCGTATCTGCTAATTTTATAATCTCCCCCGTAGCAGGATTTCTCAGCAAAAAATAGACCGTATAATCTCCCTTGGCATAATCTCTCAAATCAAGTTTTGCTGTTACTTTTGTTTCATCACCCGCTTCCCACAGGCGATTATCCTCATCCAAAGCCAGATTTATCACTTCTTCTGTATCATCATTTCGAAGAAGCAAACTGACATCAAGCAAGTCATAAGCCGGCGAAAAACCAACATTTTTTATACTCAATGTAAGCTCGCCCGAATCATCTGCCCAGGCATCAAAAGAAAATGTCGCATCCGAAATCAGGTAGCGATAGCCCAAGTGAGTAGTCATATAATCATAAAGAGTCAGACCCTTGTAAGCATCCTCTCCCTGATAAGGCGTATTTTTCCAACCCTCCAAAATCGTCGAAACTCCATCTCCATCCAAAAAGGCGATTTTATTTTCCTTTAAGAAAGAAATGGCAGCATTTTCATCCAAAAGAGTCTGGTCCAAAGAAATCGTTCCGCCAACTGGTGCTATGGAAGCAATCTTGGCATTGTAATTGATTTGTGCCTGCGATGCCTCACTGGTCAGCGATTTATTGAAGATACCAAGTCTTGCCATAAGGCTATCCGGTGCTATCTGCTTTTTTTCTGGTATGTCACTTTTTTCAGTAACTAACAGATAGTTGGCACTGTCTGCAAGACCTATGCGAATGGATGTATCCGTAAGAGATGCCATGTAACTTATCAGTTCCGTATAACCCGCTCCATCCATTGAAGCAAAAGAAGTCATATCACCATCCAAAAGATATATGGAAGTGGAAAAAGAATTTATCACATTAGAGACCTGTTCTAAGTGTCTGTAAATCATGGTAATCTCTTCTTCGCCAGTCGCCGGAGTTGATGTGTAAGCATCATAGGAAAAAGATAATATAATCTGTTTGTCCGTAGCCGACCAGGCGCTTAGAATCCCGCGAATCTGGGACAGGGCATTCTCATCAAGAGCCTGATTGCGATAGTTGGATAAATCAATTTTTATTCTGCATAGTCTAGTTAAGTTGTCCTCTTCTAATGTCTTGGTCAAATCCAAGGCAGCTGTATTTGTCTCCTGTCCATCCTGCGATGAATCAGATGCCTCAATCACATAAGAATAAGTGTGATACCACCCCATATATGGGCTTTGCAAATTCTCATTGCTCTCCTCAAAAGTAACCGGTGTAAAAGTAGCAGTCATGTTTCTTTGTAATAGAAAAATCACAAATGCCACACTCACTCCCAACAAAAGAAGAAGTAAAAAAAGCACAAAGTGAAAGTGCCTCTTTTTCTTTTTTCTGGTGTCTGTCATAGAAAGTCCTCATTTCAAGCCATTATTTAATTCTTTTCTTGACTTAATATTTAAAAAAAGATAGAATACTATTTGCGCGCAGGAATGGCGGAATTGGCAGACGCGCAGGCTTCAGGTGCCTGTGGTAGCAATATCGTGCGGGTTCAAGTCCCGCTTCCTGCATTATTTTTGTGCCCAAAATGCTGGAAACGGCTACAAAAACCTGTTGAAATAAGCCGCAGTTTGTGGTAGACTTTTAGCAATCAAAGAGGACTGCTTCTC
>CAVIOJ010000193.1:0-8519 GCA_963644225.1 Lachnospiraceae bacterium
ATATGTATCCAGTTATTACAATCAGCAGAGAGTTTGGTAGCGGCGGACACAGCATTGGCGAGCAGGTAGCAAAGAAACTTGGCATTCCTTTTTATGATGGAGACATCGTGACAAAGGTTGCAGAGGAAAGTGGCTACGCCAAAGAACTTATCGAGGAGCAGGGCGAGTATTCCAACTCATCCAACAGATGGTTCGATATTTCTACAGCAAGCGCCATGTACTTCCAGAGCCCGCAGGACGAGATTTTCATCGCACAAAAGAAAGTCATTCTTGACTGCGCAAACAAGGGACCATGTGTTATCGTTGGACGATGCGCAGACTATATCCTTCGCAAGGAAGACATCAAGTGTCTCAACGTTTTCATCCATTCTGGAATGGAACACCGTAAAAAACGTGTCTTAGCGCGCTATGGTGAGATCGAGGCTGTAGGCATTGAAAAACGTCTTGCCAAGAAAGACAAGCAACGTAAGACCTACTACAAGTACTATACCGATCAGCAGTGGGGCAACTACCGCAATTACGACATTTCTCTAGATAGCGGTGAATTAGGCGAAGAGAACTGCGTTAATATCATCTGTGAACTCTACAACAAAAAATAAAAGCACAAGTTTTTCCAAAGTAAAAAACTTCGCGTAAATAAAAGAGCCAGGGCGCATCCTACAGTTAAAAAACTCAAGAATGCGTCCTGACTCTTTTTTCTTTTTCAAGCCTGCCTAAGCTAGAGCATATGATAAGCTTATGATTTTCGAACTAAAATCTCAAAGACTATGCTTCTTTTTTCTCATTTATACTATCTTCCCAGAATGTCACGGCTTCCTGCATCCAGCCTCTGGCAATCGTCTTGTCTCCAATTCCTATGCCATGAGGCAGAGCAAAGAAACGTCTATACTTGTGGGATACTCCATTTTTTTCCAGAGCATCAACCAGCACTTCTGCATGATGTGATGCCGGAACCAATACATCTCTTCCACCAGAGAAAATATATGTCGGAGGATAATCCGCCTCCACCTGTTTTTGCACGCACAGGGACTCTCTTTTTTTCAGAGTGATGTGGCGGCCAAACATATAGACAAAACCTCTCTCAGAAAGCCAGACACCCATGATTCCCTTCCAGATATTCCAATAAGGGTGATCAAGCCAGTGCTGCATATTGGTCCAAGGATATCCCAGCATCAGAGCAGCCGGCCGACTCGTTCCATAAGTATCAAAGCCGTGATTATGGCTTGCATAGATTCCTGCCAAGTTTCCTCCCGCCGAGAATCCACAGAGGGCAAATCCTTCTGGATCTACATTGTACTCCTCCTGGTGCTCTTCGATGTGCTTGATAGCGCGTGAGAGGTCCTCCATAGGCGCATAAGCACTACAGTGGAATCCAGTACGGTATTCTAAAATAAAGGCCGTATATCCCATCTCATTAAATTTTGCAGCGACAGGATAGCCCTCTTCCTTGGTACAAAGATGAGCATAGCCACCACCAGGTAAAATCAAAACATACTTTGTTTTCTTTCCTGAGTCATTTGGAAATACCGTAAGCCTGACGCAGCCTAAATCCTTATTCTCATATATTTCCTTCAAATCATAGACTGGCAACTGACGAAGTCTTCCGCTTTCCGTCAGTTCTTTTCTTCGCATTTTACCGATTTTTACACCATTGCAAAAATGCTTTACCACATACATACGAATGACTGAGTAACAGGTCAAAAGCAGCGTCAAAACAAGATAAATCACGAAATAATAATAAAATGTTTCTCCCCAACTGTTTCCTATCATAACTTTTTCTCCTTAGAAAATGGGGCTAATGCATTATGCATTCAGCCCCGTAATTCATCTCTCAGTCTAACTTTCAAAGTAACCATAGTCAAGACTCTTTTATCAAGAAAATGGTTTTTTAGTTAAATTTTATTTTTCTGTATACCAAGCAGTTTCCTTTGATGTTTTTCTAATGAATGGACGCTTGATAGCCTGTGCTGCGCCATTTGGAAGAACATATTTTAACTTGTCCTCTGCCTTGCGCATTCTAGTAGCATTTGGAATATCACGTGTAAGCTTGATTGCATCAAATTCACACTTAGTGGTACAGAGTCCACATCCCACGCACTTGTTAGGATCTACGATAGAAGCACCACATCCAAGACATCTGCTGGTCTCAGCCTTTACCTGTTCCTCTGTGAAGGTTTCCTTCATATCACGGAAAGTAAGCTTGTCGCCTTCTGCCTTCTTAATCAGAGCGCTCTGGCGTCCTGTATTGTCATAATTTTCAACAAGGATATCATCCTTATCGAGTTCGATGAAGTAGTTTGGATCACGACCGATAGTAAGTGATGAGTTAGGACGAACAAATCTGTGAATTGAGATTGCTCCTTCCTTACCACAAGCGATTGCATCGATAGCAAATCTAGGGCCGTAGAACATATCACCACCAACGAAGATGTCAGGAACGGTTGTCTGGAATGTAACCTTGTCAGCAACTGGAGCTGGTCCGCGGAATTCCACGTCTTCTCCATCCAAGAGATCTCCCCAGATAGTAGCCTGTCCAACTGAAAGGATGACATTGCTACACTCGATAGTCATGGTCTCATTCTCATCATACTGAGGATCGAAACGTCCTTCTGCATTTTTAACCTGTGTACACTTCTTGAAGACAATACCAGTTACCTTGCCGTTCTCGGTGAGGATTTCCTTTGGACCCCATCCGCCGTGGAAGCCGATGCCTTCTGATTCTGCAAGCTCGATTTCCTCTGGAAGAGCTGGCATGATATCTCTGGTCTCAAGAGAAACCTGTGTTACCTTTGGTGAGCCACAACGAACTGCAGTACGAGATACGTCGATAGCTACATTTCCACCACCGATGACAACGGTATCACCTGAAAGTGTATAAGACTCATCGTCGATTACAGTATGGAGCAAGTCAACACCCTTCATAACGCCTTCGGCATCTTCTCCAGGAACGTTGATTCCACGTCCACCCTGGCAACCGATAGCGATGTAGAATGCCTTGTAACCTTCTTCACGAAGCTGCTTCAATGTGACATCTTTTCCTACTTCTACACCGAGGCGAATATCTACGCCCATATCGCGAAGTACATCAACTTCTGCCTCAACGACATCTTTTTCCATAACGAAAGAAGGAATACCATAAGTAACCATTCCGCCTGGTTTTTTGTTTTTGTCAAACAAGGTTGGCTTGTAACCTTTTTCTGCCAAGTAGTATGCGCAAGAAATACCAGCTGGGCCGGCACCGATGATTGCGATCTTCTCGTCGAATTCGCCCAAGATCTTTGGAACGACTTTCTTTGGCACGTAGTGCTTGTCAGCCTTGAGATCCTGCATAGCGATATATTTCTTTACTTCATCGATAGCGATTGCCTCGTCGATAGTTGCACGAGTACAAGCGTCCTCGCAACGACGGTTACATACATGTCCACAAACAGCTGGAAGTGGATTGTACTTTTTAATAAGAGCAAGAGCTTCCTCGTAACGTCCCTGAGCTGCCATCTTAAGGTATCCCTGTACAGGAATATGGGCAGGACAAGCTGTCTTACATGGAGCTGTACCTGTCTTGTGTGTATTGATACGGTTGATATCACGGTAATCCTCTGTCCACATGTCAGAAGACCATTTTTTCTCTGTAGGAAGTGGCATCTTAGGATAAACAACCTCTGAGCCGTCCTTCTTGCAAAGCTTCTGTCCAAGAGTTGCAGCACCGGCTGGACAAACCTCAACACAACGTCCGCAGGCTACACAGTTATCTTTTACAACGTGAGCTACATATGCAGAACGTGACATATTTGGTGTGTTGAAAAGCTGTGATGTACGAAGAGCGTAGCAAACATTTACATTACAGTTACAGATTGCAAAAATCTTTTCCTCGCCATCGATATTGGTAATCTGATGAACAAATCCATTGTCCTCAGCCTTCTGTAAAATTTCTAATACTTCTTCCTTGGTGATGTAACGGCCACCCTTGTTGGTCTCTACAACGTAGTCTGCCATATCACCAATAGCGATACACCATCCTTCAGGATCATCGGCACAACCTTCGTCAAAAGTAGTACGTGACTTACGGCAAGAACATGGGCTTGCTGCATACTTACCTTCGTACTTGTCCAACCAATAAGAAATATGCTCAAAAGATGATGAATTGTTTTCCATCTGAATAGCATTCTCAACTGGAATAACGTGCATACCGATACCTGCACCACCTTCTGGAATCATATGTGTCAGACCCTCAAGAGGAATACGGCTCATTCTCTCAAAGAATGGTCCTACTTCCGGATGCTCAGCAAGTAGATTTGGATTCATATTTCCAAATTCTGCAGAACCAGGTACGTACATAGGAAGTACCCACTGCTTCTCGTGCTGTGGATTCTCATAGTTCCACTCGATAACGCCATTGTATGACATTTCCTCTAAGTTCTTTAACAGTTCTTCCTCAGAATACTCTGGGCAAAGAGCCTTCATATCAGCAAGAGTTCTTGGTTTTCTCTTTTCCATCTTGATGCCGATCTCACACTGCTCATCAGTCACAAGATTGTAAAGACCCCAATACTCTGGGCTTTCTGCGGTAATTTCCTCTTTACCAAGCTTGATTTTGGCGCGGTCTGTTACCACCTTGCCAAGACGAGCCAATGGCTCACGAAATGGCAAATTCTTTACTTCCTCCAAAAAGAAATCTGCTCTCGGATCCTTTTTGTTTCGATCCTCATCCAACGAATAAGGTGTCATAAGATACTTTTCGTCTTTACTTCTTTCCATGTTTCCCTCCACATTTCTCATACAACTATGTCTTATTAATTATTTTGCCAGTCGCTGACTTCCTTGCGCAGCCAGTCACACCAGGCATCAAATCCCTCACCAGTTTTTGCCGAAACAAAAATAACCTGAGCATTAGGATTTAATTTCTTGATTCTTGCCTCCACGTCCTCTTTTGAAAAATCATCGAAAACGCTAAGAGTATCACACTTATTGATAAGTACCACATCACAGATAGAAAACATCAGTGGATATTTCAGTGGCTTATCATCCCCCTCTGGAACAGATAAAATCATAGCATTTTTAACACTACCCGTATCAAACTCAGCCGGGCAAACCAGATTTCCAACATTCTCAAGTACAACCAAGTCCAAATCCTCGGTTCCGAATTCATGGATTCCCTGTCTTGTCATATCTGCATCGAGATGACACATTCCTCCGGTATGAATCTGGATAGCTCTGGCTCCTGTCTCTGCAATGGTAGCTGCATCCACATCCGAGTCGATATCTGCCTCCATAACACCGATTTTCATCTCATCTTTCAATCTGGCGATAGTCTGACGAAGTGTGGTCGTCTTTCCTGCTCCTGGAGATGACATAAGATTTAAAAGGAATGTCTTTTGTTCTTTTAATTCATCACGAAGTTTCGCTGCGTCCGCATCGTTATCCTCAAAGATGCTGCGCTTTACTTCTATAACCTTGTAATCCTGCATTCTTTCCTCCTCCATTTATGGCCACGGCGCAATCCATTTCGTTAATTTTTTGACAAATCAAAGTCCACAAAGCCGCGACTTGCTATCGTCATATTATCCCATAAACTAAAACAATGCAACTAGTTTCCACCAATTGCATTGTCAAAAAATGTTCTATTTTCCGTGCACTTCTACACTTTTTTCTACCTGTGAAATAATGCCACAAAGGAGGGAAAATGTGGTGTGCTTAATTATTTTTTCCTTTTAATTTTAACTTGTGCTCATACATGCGATGATCAGCATGACGCAAGGTATCACTGATGTCGTAATCGCGGTCCTCTTCATATCTTTCATATCCGCATGCAATCTGGATCAAAACAGGACAAGCCTTGGTCTCATTGCACACTTCGATGTGATCTAACATATCCATCTTGGTCTCGTAACAGCGAGCATCGGACACATCAGATAAAATAACACAAAATTCATCTCCACCCAGACGATAGACATTTCCATATTTACCAAAAGTGGCTTTTATAATGGAAGCGGCTGTACGAATATAACTGTCTCCCGCCTCATGGCCCAATGTGTCATTGCACTTTTTCAAGTCATTTAAATCGAGCATCACAACTGTCTTGCCCTGTGGAGAGAAAGTACTGCTGGATGTATCTTTGGCAAAAGCATTTCGATTGAATGTAGACGTCATGGCATCATGCAAAGCCATGTCCTTGAAGTCCTCCGCCTCATGGCCTAACTCTATCCAGTTTCTGGCATCGCGAATGGACATGATACCAAGAATACCGACATATATCAAAAAGCCAACTATGCCAACTGAATGTAGGGATTTGCCACCCTTGAAATAAAAGGTAATAAAGTCGCGTCCAACACCTAAGATACAAAATCCAAAAGCAATAGTGCTTACAATTAACTTACTCGTCCAACCGTGTTTTTTGATATCATACACCGCTAGACCGACAGACAAGATGACCGCAAGGCCCATCATGATATGATGCACCCATAGAGTCTGTCTAAAATCAGCAATCTGTAATACTTGCAGAACTAAAGATAGTGCTATGGCTGCCAAACTAAGAAAACACATGCCATATATGATTCGTTTGAAATCAGACTGAAAGAGGCTGATTTCGTATAGCATAAAAGGAACAACCAAAAACATGATAAAAGACAAAGCCAAATAGGTAAGAGCAAGCGGGCTGTCGACATACCAATGCAAAACACTCATATCTGTCAGTTTCCATGAACCCGCAAGAATAGAAAGCATTCCCAACATGATCATGCCATTGCGGTTTTCATATTTTCGGTATTCCACTACGACAATTACGATATATACAATTCCAAGGACAATCAAAATGAGAGCTGTAAGAAGTGGCAAAGCCTGATTACCCATGACTGCGTTTATAATACCCAACTGATCACCTACATAGACTTCTGGCACATTGCCAATATGTGTCTTGTAGACAGGAATCATACGAATTTCGACGTTTTTCCCATAATCAGTCTCATATAAAGGAATTGTATTCCATGCGTCTCCAGGCGTATCCATAATATGATTACCCGAAGAATTACCTCTGCTATAGAGCAGTTCCCCATCTATATAAATCTCAATATTTTCATGGACACTATAGACCATAAGAACGCAATCGTAGTCCGCTTCACCATCTAAAGTAAAAGTGAAAGAGTCAGCCACGCCCAGTGGATAGGACTCATCCGAAATCTGGCTGTGGTCCATCTCCGTGATATAGTCGTAACCAGTGATATTGCGACTTCTATTGACTACAGAAAGGGCATCCTTGCAAAAGAAGGCAATCACAAGCACCGCCGCCAATGCAAGCACTGTATATATAACCAAAATATTTCTTTTTGTTTTATCCATCCTATCTCTCTCCCCAAAGGAATCATATCTTATATATCAATATCGCTAAAAAGAAACGATTTTTTTACATACTTCAATTTATTTTTGCCCAAGTATTGTATCTCAAATCGTATCCATTGGCAAGAGGCAACAAAAAATCCCCAAGGCATATGCCTCGGGGATAAAAAGTTCGTATAATCTTGTAACCAAATGATTATCTCTTTGAGAACTGAGGTGCACGACGTGCGCTCTTGAGACCGTATTTCTTACGCTCTTTCATACGTGGATCTCTGGTCAAGAATCCGTTTGACTTAAGAACTGGTCTGTAGTCAGCATCTACCTGAAGGAGTGCTCTAGCAATACCGTGACGGATTGCTCCAGCCTGTCCTGTGTAACCGCCGCCCTTTACGTTTACTAAAACGTCAAATTTGTCTACATTGTCTGTAGCAACGAGTGGCTGACGAACAACAACTTTCAATGTCTCAAGTCCAAGATACTCATCGATATCTCTTTTATTGATTGTGATCTTACCTGTTCCTGGTACTAAATATACTCTAGCAACAGATGATTTTCTTCTTCCTGTACCGTAATACTTTGTATTAGCCAATGTTCTTTACCTCCTTATCGAATTAAAATGTCAACTCTTCTGGTTTCTGAGCTGCATGCTTGTGATCTGGTCCTGCATATACAAATAACTTTGTATACATCTCTCTTCCAAGAGGTCCCTTAGGAAGCATTCCCTTAACTGCATGTTCGATAACTCTGTCAGGATGCTTAGCTAACATCTCTTTTAAAGTTGTCTCTTTCATTCCACCAACATAGTCTGAATGATGATAATACATCTTCTGGTCTAACTTCTTACCAGTAACTTTGATCTTTTCAGCATTAACAACGATTACATAGTCTCCGCAATCAGCGTGAGGTGTAAAGATTGCTTTATTTTTTCCTCTTAATACTTTAGCAACTTCAGAAGCAAGACGACCAAGTGTCTGTCCTTCTGCATCTACTACATACCATTTTCTCTCAACCTGACTTGGGTTTGGCATATAAGTCTTCATTTGGTTTCCTCCTTAAATAACATAAAACGCCAGCTCTTGTACAATGTCCGAAATACAAAAACCAACTTGTCTATAGTCAAAACACGTTTCGGGGCTATTGAAACTGTGCTTCAAAACTACATCAGCCGTTCAATTATATTATGTGAGTAC
>CAVIOJ010000194.1:0-16354 GCA_963644225.1 Lachnospiraceae bacterium
TTTTAATATAATACACAAAAATATGATATTCCCTCATTACCTATACACATAAAATAGAATCATGAATTGGAGCAAATCCAAAAGGAGGGAATTTATGTCAAGACAAAAAAACACGAATCCTGAGAAAATGGGATTCAAAGACAAATTCGGTATCACACTTCTCGGTACCAACAACAGTATCGGCGCGATTTTCATGTCAACCATGTTCATGAACTTCATGACCGACTACGCTGGACTTGGAACATGGGGTGCTACACTTGCAACCACACTTCTTCTTGTAGCACGTTTCATCGATGCCTTCGATGATCCAATCCAGTCTATGATTATGGACAATGCAAAACCTAAAAAGAGCGGTAAATATAAACCATTCTTCTTATTGTCTATCTTTATGACAGCTATCGGTATCATTGCATTATACGGACTTCCAAGCGGAATCACTAATAAGCCAGCACTTGTTACTGTCTGGGTTATCTTCTTCTACTTCGTATATGATATTGGTACATCATTCTTCAATATCAACTTGATGGCACGTACCATGACCTCAGACCCAGGTGAGCGTGCAAAGCTTATCGTTGGACCTCGTATGTGGACCATGATCATTTCAATGGTTGCTTCTGGTCTTACAGCAGTAGCAGTTACCCTTTACTCTGTATTTGGAAGCTACAACACAGCATTTATGATGCTCGCTTTGGCAGTAACTTGTATTGCATCTGTTATCGCTATCATCGGTTGGTGCATGGTAAAAGAGCGTCACATCGTAGAGCCAGAGGAGGATGCAAAGGTTAGCTTCAAAGATTTCATCACTCTTATGAAAGAAAACGGAGCTATGATGGTAGTCTTCTTCAAAGACATCTTTACAGGATTTATCTGGACCATGCTTTTTGCAGCTCCTACCTATTACATCAAGTGGGGTATGTGTGCAGATTTGACCACAGGATCAGTTGACATGACATTGTTCGCTACATATTCTGTCTATGTTTCCCTGATGATGATCTTCCCTATCTTACTTGCAACCATCATTGCAACACCGATCTTCAACAAGGTATTCAAGAGCAACCCTGTTAAGATGCAGACCTTCGATTTGATTATGCAAGGTGTCGGTGGTGTCGTTATCGCCATCTCTCACTTTAGCGGAATCAACAGTTCAACACCTATGGTATTCTTTATCGGAATGTTTATCATGGCCTTCTTTATTGGTCTTGACTTCATCCCTGGTTCTTCTATCAACATGGAGATCATGGATTACACCATTTACAAGACTGGAAAAGACCGTTCCGCTATGACAGCAGTACTTGGAAAATTCTTGGAGAAAGCACAGAATGCTATCTCAGCAACCTTGGTTGGAGCAATCCTGATTGCCATCGGTTACAATGTAGACTCTGTAACTGGTGATTACCTCGGCGAGCTTTCTACAATTCCATCTATGTTAAATGGTATGATTATCCTCACCGGTATTGTTCCTGCAATCCTTGCTATCATCGCTGTCTTCATTCTTAAAAAGTACCCAATCACACCTGAGGTACGTGATGATATGAACAAGACATTGGCAGCAAAAACCGCAAGCGAAGCAAACTAAATAAAACCTTTCCTAAATAAAAGCATGCAAGAAGCCCCTGGTCAACTGACCAGGGGCTTTTTGTAATCAATCTTTTATATTTAATTAACCCAAGATTTTTTTCAAATCTTCCTCAGGTGTTGAGATTGGTGCAATGTTGTAATTTTCTACTAAGACATTCGCCACGTTTGGTGAGATAAATGCTGGAAGAGATGGTCCAAGCAGGATATTCTGGATACCCAGGTGAAGGAGGGTAAGCAGGATACAAACTGCCTTCTATTCATACCATGAAAGTACCATGGAAATCTGTTATTAAAACCACATTATCAGGACTTACTCGCGAGTGTTTGACTCTATCGGATCTAAAACTTTTACCAAGTTAAAACGCATCAGTGTAAATGTCAAGCACCTGGCTTTCGCTCAAGGCAATATAATTGTTTTTCAAAAGTCTATGCTGTGTAGCTATAACATCTCTTGCAAACACCGGCAAATCTTCTTTTTTTACACCAAATTCCTCCAGCGGCTGTGCCAAAAGCATCTGATCCATCAGATCATACAAGGCATCAAGGGCCTCACTTGGTGACACCTCTAAAATCTCTGAAAGCAAATTTTCCAAATCATTGATGCGGCCCATCGGCTGCAACTTTTTATAGGTTTTCATAACCGGTGCAAACATAAGCTGGTTTGACTGGCCATGTGGAATGTGATAGACCGATCCCAGTGGATAGGCACAGGCATGAACCGCTGCACAGCCGCCATATCCAAATCCGATTCCAGCCCAGTTTGAGGCTTTCAAGAAATCTGCCGCATAGACTTTCCACGCATCTTCTCCTCCGGCAGCAACCGCTTTTTTCCAACACGAAACGATTGTCTTTAGGGCTTCGGCAGAAAAAATCTCCGAAATCGAGCAACGATTTGGACTGAGGAAAGATTCCACCGAATGCACCATGGCATCAATGGATGATGTGGCAAAGACCTTGTATGGCAAGCTGTCTAACATATTTGTAATCATAACTGCCGTATCCGGAATCATTGCAGGAGATGCCAGTCCCATCTTTACCCCTTTACTGACACGGTTGATAACAGAGATACTGGTCACTTCACTTCCAGTACCGCAAGTGGTTGGAACAACGATAAGTGGGTGAATCTTTTTCAAATCATCCACATGATCATAGAGATCATCTACGTGATCTTTCGGTCCCGCCACAGCAATTACCTTTGCAATATCAATCACGGTACCTCCGCCGATAGCTATGATACGATTGTATTTTTTATCACGAAGGGCATCTAAAATAGCATCCACATCGCCGTCTGTAGGCTCGCCCTTGGAATATTTTTCACGGAAAAGAGTCTGGATACCTGTGCCTAATTCTTCGACATAGTCCTTGTAAGTATGCTCCCCGCAAAAAAGTAAATCTTCGGGTCCGAGTTTTGCATCCTCTGAAAACTCTGCGAAAGTATCAAACTCTCCAATTTCTGTTGTAATTGAAAATCCTCTCACGTAATCTATGCCTCCTTCTTTAACTGAACTTGGTCAATAGCAAATTTTTTCTCTGCCAAACGAATGATAAATTCTGCAGTCTCCTCCCAGCCAAGCAAGCTGGAATTGAGAAGAATATCTCGTGTGCGTCTATCTCCACGCTTTGTGCCAGTAATATATTCGTGACGGGAATGTTGGGCTCGCTCATCTGCCTCCCAAAACTCCTGGGCCTTGGTGCGGTTCAATCCCTGATCCTTCATCACCTGGGCAATCTCATCCTCTTTCGGAGCATAGATAAAGACATTTAATACATCATCTCTGTCCTTTAAAATATAGTTGCTGCTTCGTCCTACAATGACGCAAGGTGAGTTGTCTGCAAACTCGTTAATAGCTTCAAACTGAGCATCAATTACTCGATTGGAAAGGTTAGCATAGCGCACACCATAGGAAGTATCGAAAGAATATCTAACGCCGATTTCACTGTCTGCTTTTGCAACCAGCTCCTTATCTACACCCAGATGATCCACCACAGAATCCACCAGATCTCTGTCATAATAAGCAATACCAAAGTGGTCCGCTACCATCTTGGCAATCTCCGTACCACCACTGCCACATTCACAGCCAATTGTAATTGCAAATCTTCTGCCTGCAAATCTCTTGTTAATCTCAACAAAATTCTCTGCCTCTTCCGTAGCAAAAGTTTCATCCGTCTCTTCCACAATGAAGATATCACGGCCAAATTCTGCGCCATATTTTTTCTTGGAATACATATAGAAAAAGAGTCCAAGCAAAAGCCATGCGCCAACTACAATCCATTCCTGCCATACCAGTGCAGCAGAAAAAGATGCCGGAATAATGTAAAGAAGAGTCATAAAGCCAGCCATAAGCACTGCCATAAAGCCTACAAATTTACCATGTCTTACCTTATATGGACGATCCATCTCAGGTTTCTTTTTTCTTAGAATGCAAAATGAAATAGACACGAAAAGATAGGCGATAACACATCCAAAAGAAGCAGCATCTACCAGCCAAACCAGTACGCCTCTTCCGAAAAACGGTGCGATACAGCATGCTGCTCCACACAGGTAAATAGCTGTCTCTGGTGTCTTATATTTTCCTAATTCTCCAAACTTACCAGGAATCATGAGAGATTCACCCATGGAATAAAGAGCTCGACTTCCTCCCATAAGGAAAGAGTTCCATGAAGTGATGATACCGCAAAGGCCACCGATAATCAGGACTTTACCCATCATCGGAGAGTTAAAAGCCACCTCTATAGCCTTGGCTGATACTAAACCGTTTTGCGTTGCCATCTCCTCTGCAATAGCAGACTGTGGCATGATATAGCAAACTGCAAATACGATGAGCAAATACCAGGCAACTGCCAAGAAGATAGAAAGCAACATGATGCGTCCTACTTTTTTATAAGGAACATTGATTTCCTCAGCCGCCTGTGGGATTACATCGAATCCGATAAAAAGAAAAGGTGTCATACAAGCTACCTTAAACACGGAGCCGAGAGTTGAGCCTGTTCCTGCTTCCCACATCTGACTGGTTATGTTAGAAGTTTCTCCATTTACTGCAGATCCAACCACGAGAAGGATTCCAGCAATTGCGATAATAGCTGTAAGCACCGTCTGTAAAATTGCAGCTGTCTTTGCTCCTTTTATATTTACGTATGTAATCAATATCGCAAATGCCACACCTAAAATAACTGTTGTCAAATAAATATCTCTGCCTGCTATGCTATAAAGATATACCTGGTTGAAATTTGGGAAGAGATAGGTGATAACCGTAGGAAGTGCGGTTGCTTCAAATGCCGCAGTAGCCACATATCCCAAAATAATCATCCAGGTGCAGACGAAAGAACCCGTCGGGCCCATAGCCCTGTATGAGAAAACATGTTCACCGCCACACTGGGGCATGGCTGATGTCAATTCCGCATAGGTCAGACCTACAAAAAGAACCATGACGCCGCCAATTAACATGGCAATCATTGAACCAGCGAAGCCGGCTGTGGTAATCCAGTCTCCTGAGTTGATAACCCAGCCCCAGCCTATCATGGCTCCAAAGGCGATTACAAGGATATCCCAGCCACCCATTACTTTGTCAAATTTAGATTTTTGTTCCATAAGATACCTCCGAAATAAAAAAGTCAGAGCAAGGATATTTCTACTCTTGCTCTGACTCCATTGTCATATCTATTTTGTAATGAAATTGTATTTTTTAGGCGAACTACTGAGCTGCAATAGCTTCCTTTAAAGCTTCCTCGTAGATTTCAAGACCTTTTTCCATCTGCTCATCAGTCATGCAAAGTGGAGCAAGGAATCTGATTGTATTGCTGGCAAATCCGCATGTCTCCAAAAGAAGTCCCTTCTGCAATGCCTTTGCCACAACATCTGCCGCAAGCTTGGTTGCAGGTTCTTTTGTCTCCTTATCTGTGACAAACTCGACACCGATCATAGCGCCAAGACCTCTTACATCACCTACGCACTCGTACTTATCCTTCAGTTCATTGAAGCGGGCCATTACAACCTCTCCGATATGAGCTGACTTTTTAGCATAATCATCACGCTGCATCACATCCATAACTGCAAGAGCTGATGCGCAAGATACCGGGTTACCACAGTAAGTACCACCGATAGTTCCTGCTGGTGCTGCATCCATAACCTCTGCTCTGGCTGTGATGGCTGAAATAGGAAGACCACCGCCCAAAGACTTTGCAGTTGCAATAATATCTGGTGCTGCTCCTGCTTCGGCCCAGTACTCAGATGCAAAATACTTACCTGTACGACAGTTACCACATTGTACTTCATCTGCAATAAGAAGGATTCCGTTGTCATCACAGATTTTTCTTACTGCCTTGACCCACTCTATTGGAGCTGGAATAAATCCACCCTCGCCCTGAAGAGGTTCTACAATCATGCAGGCGATTTCCTTGGCAGGTGCGCCCTCATCAAATACTCTGTTTAACTCATCAATATAATAAGCAACTGCTTCTTCCTCGGTATATCCCTTTGGAGCACGATACGTATATGGATAAGGAGCTCGATAAATACTGGCCGGGAAAGGTCCCATGCCCTGGGCATATACTTTTTTAGCTGTCAAAGCCATGGTCAAATTTGTTCTTCCATGGAAAGCACCGGTAAAGCAGATCACTCCATTTCTTCCGGTATAAGCCTTGGCAATCTTTATGGCATTCTCATCACACTCTGCTCCTGAGTTAGCAAAATATGTTTTCTTTACATCACCCTTGACCGGCATGATAGCATTGAGTCTTTCTGCCAATGAAACGTAACCATCATGTACATATACATTGAAAATAGTATGGAAATATTTTTCAGTCTGAGCCTTTACCGCCTCGATAACCTCTGGGTTTGAATAACCCACATTGAGTACACCTACGCCGCCAACCCAATCGAGGAATTTGTTGCCATCTAAATCTTCAAACATGGCTCCTGCACCTTCCTTAATGCAAATCGGATATGCCTTTCCGCAGAGTGCCTTTGGAATTGAAGCATCTCTTCTGTCCAAAAGTTCCTGTGACTTTGGGCCAGGTACCTGTGTTGTTACAATTTCTGGTAATGCTGTTCTTAAATCTTCCATCTCTTTTTCCTCCAACAAATTTTTAGTGTTTTTGCTTTATAGGAAATTTAGAGGATTTTCTATAAAACAAAAAAAGACGCCAAGTAGCTTTTGCTACTCGACGTCTTTGTCTCGTTCCTATGAACATTTTTTATTATAATCAAAATGCATTTCTTGTCAACACAATTTTGGCAATCATCATTTTTCCTCATTGACATAGTATTTTTTTAAAAAAATCGCTATACTTCTATCATGATAAATTACAGAAGCATCAACGATGAAATGAAAGCTACATATGGGAAAAAAGTATACCGCGTGTCTCTCGACGGTGGCATGACATGTCCCAATCGTGACGGAAAGATAGATAACAGAGGCTGTATTTTTTGCTCTGCTGGCGGTTCGGGAGACTTTGCTTCAAACAGAAGACTTTCCATAACCGAACAGATCGAGGAAGGGAAAAATCGCATTGCGTCCAAAGCGCCAAATTGCGACAGCTTTATAGCCTATTTTCAGGCTTATACCAATACTTATGCGGATATCTCCTACCTGCGAAGTATTTTTTGCGAAGCGATAAATCACCCTCAGGTAGTGGTACTTTCCATTGCCACTCGGCCTGACTGTCTGCCGGATGAAGTGGTAGCTCTCCTTCGCCATCTAAATACCATCAAGCCGGTCTGGGTAGAATTGGGTCTGCAGACCATACATGAAAAATCGGCCAATTTTATCCGAAGAGGCTATGAGCTGTCTGTCTACGATGACGCCGTCTCTCGCCTTAGGGCAGCCGGAATCAAGGTCATCACACACGTCATCTTAGGACTTCCCGGCGAGTCCGCTGCAGATATGCTATCCACTGTGGATTATGTGTGTAAAAGCGGCTCCTGGGGCATCAAACTGCAACTTCTCCATGTATTGAAGGGAACCGACCTGGCGACATATTATGAAAAAAATCCTTTTCACATAATGAGTCTGGAGGAGTACTCCGACCTGATAGTCGACTGTCTGCGCCGGATTCCTGATACCATGGTAGTCCACCGCCTCACTGGCGACGGTCCAAAGTCACTTCTCATCGAACCAACCTGGAGCGGCGATAAAAAGCGAGTACTCAATACCATTACAAGAAAAATTAGAGAGGCCGATTAACTGCCTTTTTTACAAAACCATAACCAGTGTTCCAATGGCAATCAAGATACAGCCAATCAAAGATTTCACTGTAAATTCTTCGTGTAAAAATACAAATGCCAATACCAACGTGATAACGACACTCATCTTGTCGATAGGAACGACCTTTGATGCCTCTCCCATCTGCAAAGCCTTGTAGTAGCACAGCCAGGATGCGCCTGTAGCCAGACCGGATAAGATCAAAAACAGCCAGGACTTCTTGCTGATTTCCATGATTCCGCTCTGCGCATGGGTCAAAAATACCATCCCCCATGACATGACAACTACCACCACGGTACGGATTGCTGTCGCCAGATTGGAATTGACTCCATCAATGCCGATTTTTGCCAAAATAGATGTCAGCGCTGCAAACACCGCCGAAAGAACTGCAAATATAGCCCACATAAAATCATCTCCTTTACTTATAATTGTTTCAAAGAACTTCTCGCATCCTCTATCCTACTCATACACATCCCCGAACAGTTCTCCTTTGATCTCGCTTATCTGTCTGATTGGAATAACTGTGCCGTCTGTCATTATCAAGATACGCTCATATAAATCTATCTTTTTTATGATGCCGGAATGCGTGACATACGCTCCGCCCGCTTTCTTTTCATCCGGTACAAAATAAGTGATATCAACTGTCTGGTCTGTACCGAGATTCTCTGCAATGATATTTAGCTTTTCATTTAAAATAGCAATTACTTCATCGCTCAATATTTCCTGTTCATCAGTAAGTCTTGCCGTTTCCTTGATGGCTGCTTCGTGACCCGTCAAAGCCGCAAAAGGCGCAAACTGAGCTGCCCTATCCTCAAGCGACATTCGCGGGTGAGTTCTCGATGTCGGATGTAGCAGATTGATAATGTCGTCGTATTTGTGTTCGTCTTGATAGCTCATGTTCTGCCCTCCTTATACTAAATCCCGATTTATTTTTCTCTTGCAAGCCAGAAATCGCACTCGCTTCCGCCTGTTCCCTGCCGAGCCGGTCTGCTCCCCTAAATTTCACCAATAGAATTCAGGTCTTCTAAGTTGCGTGTACGGCTTTGCCTTTGTATTGACTGTCGGTATCAGAATCAAATCCGCCCCCTGCAAGGTCTCCGTCCTTATACTCTCCGGATAATGTCGGTCAAAGCATACAACAATTCCAATCTCTCCGTCGATGGATACTGCATATTTGGTTTAAATTTAATTTTACACTGCCATAATTCGGCATTTGAACCAATGCTAACCGCATATTCTTTCGTCTCCTCAAATCTTCAAATCACACTCTGAATAAAGTGCCGCTTTTCCCGATAGAAACACCTTATCTCCCGACATTCTGCAATAAAGTGTTCCGCCACGACTTGAAGCCTGATATGCCACAATATTTTCTTTACCTAGCTTCTTAGCCCAGTATGGTGCAATATGGCAATGTCCCGAACCGCAGACTGAATCTTCAAGGACATTTAACTTCGGTGCAAAGCTTCTTGATACGGAATCTGTCTCTTTTCCCTTTGCTGTAATATGCAGAAGCAAGCCGTCAAGCTCTTTGATTTTATCAGCATCAGGAACATAATTTCTTACATCAGCTTCATTATCAAGTACACAAAGCAAATCACGACCCATGTATGCTTCTGTCGGTGTTACACCTACTGCCTCGATAATTTTCTCTGTTATAGGAACAGGCTTCAAATCATAGGCGGGAAATTCCATCTCCAGTAAATCTTCGTGCTTGGTTACAATTAAATCTCCGCTAAGTGTTGTAAATACAACCTTATCACTTTCCGGAATATAGAAGCGAAACAGTACATAGGCACTGGCAAGGGTTGCATGACCGCACAGGTCAATCTCTCCACCCGGTGTGAACCATCTGAGATGATATTTATCATTTTCCTTTACAACAAATGCTGTTTCGGAAAAGTTATTCTCTTTTGTAATGTTCATCATAATTTCTTCAGGAAGCCATTCGTCCATAACACATATAGCTGCCTGATTACCGTGAAATACTTTATCTGTAAATGCGTCTACCACATATTGTTTCATTGCCATCGTTCCTTTCTATGCCTTATGTCCGCCTATCTGTTCATTGCGGTCCTTGGCTGTCGCTCCCTCTTCAAGATTCATTCCCTTGAGGATAGCGTTCTTTCCATATTTTTTCTTGATATTAAGCATTGCCTTCTGCATACGTTTCTCTCGCTCCAAGGCTGCTTCTTCCTTAGCATCTTTCTCTTCTTTTGCCTTGTAATCGGTAAAAAGGTCAAGCTGCTCATATGTGTTATTCTTACTTGCAGTTTCTTCATCAACCAGTTTATTGGCTGTGATGTTAATTCGTCTGACAAGCAGATTCTTATCTACAATTCTGTCGTAGAGTTCCATAACCGCTTCTGTAATAAGTTTTGTTGAAGATGTCTGTCGTTTCAGATTGGCTGTTCCGTGAGCGTGTTTCGGAACTTTTCTTCCATAGCGGTCGATTGTGACAGTACCCTTGTAATTTCTGCTTCTGTTCGGGTCTGTAAGATTTTCTATATCATAGCCGACGGTCAAGACGATTTGGTCAGTGACAAGTCCCTTATCCACCAAATCTAAAACCATCTGATCGGTCATTTCTTTTACAATCAGTCTTGCCTTATCAAAATCATAAGGGCAATGAAGCACCTGACCGGAGCTAACACTATTAGTCTGTGGCTTGTATGCCTTGACAAGTTCCATGGTACACGGCTCATAACCCCAAGCGTGGTCTATTAAAAGTTCAGCATTTACGCCGAATAATTTATAGAGAAGTTCTTCGTTGTAGATTTCACCCGGCTTGCCGATAGAACATCTCGCCACATCGCCCATGGTGTAGAGTCCGTGTTCCTCAAGCTTTTTGGCATAGCCTCTTCCCACTCGCCAAAAGTCGGTAATGGGTCTGTGATTCCACAGCTTCTGCCGGTAGCTCATCTCATCAAGCTCAGCGATACGCACACCATCCTTATCCGCTTCCATATGCTTTGCCACAATATCCATAGCAATCTTGCACAGATACATATTGGTTCCGATGCCTGCGGTCGCCGTGATTCCGGTAGTCTTTAATACATCTCGAATCATAGTCATGGCAAGCTCGTGTGCCGTCATTTTGTAGGTTTTTAAATAATTTGTTGCGTCTATAAAAACCTCGTCAACAGAATAGGGAAAAATATCTTCCGGTGCAATATACTTTAAATACACACTGTAAATCCTCGTGCTGTATTCCATGTAAAGTGCCATCTGCGGCGGTGCGACGATGTAATCAATCTCTAATGCAGGATTGGAATTTAGTTCTGTACTGTCATCAGAAGCTCCGTCAAAAGTTCTGTTCGGCGCTTTCCACCTGCGAGAAGCATTGACCTGATTTACCTTCTGCACGACCTCAAATAATCTTGGTCGTCCGGGTATGCCATAACTTTTCAAAGATGGAGATACCGCAAGACAGATAGTCTTCTCCGTTCTGCTGGCATCCGCCACCACAAGATTGGTGGTCAGCGGGTCACGATTTCTCTCTTTGCACTCGACAGAGGCGTAGAAAGATTTCAGGTCGATGGCTATGTAGGTTCGCTGGGTTGACATCTTCTGCGCCTCCTTTCGTGTGTGTTTATTATCTTACGCAGCTAAATCCTCTTTCAGGCATGTCGTCGTCTCTTACATAACGAGCGTTGAATTCCATGTTAATATCGCGAAGTTCCTTTTTACCATCGATATAATCCTGATACATCTCCGCGAGGCCTGACATGCATCCGTCACAATTTGCCTCTATATTCCCCAAGGATTCTGCAACAATTTTTTCGCGTTCTTCCTTTGTTGTTTCCGAAATCAAATATCCCATTTTTTCTCCCTTCAATGTATTATCATCGTTTGATACAGGTTTATCAAGTCTTCTAAAAAGTCATACTATAGCTATACTCATGACTAGCTCCAGCAGGAAGAATGTTCATGCCTCTCTTGTGTTCAAGATTGCCGTCATGGCCCGCTATATCTGTAACTGACTGCCAAGGTTCCAAACATAAAAATGGCAGATTTCCCTTGGACCAGATACCAAAATAAGGAAAATTCGGGCAAGACATGGATACATAGACCTGGCCTGAGGCATCGAGAAGTTGGGCCCCTGCGATCTGCGAATCCGCAACAACCAAAGCATCTCTATCAAACATGTCTCCCGAGATAGGCGTAATGCCATCAACAAGTTCAAGATCATAAGTCTTGGATGAATCCACGAATCCTGTTGCATCAAGCAGATAATAAGTCAATTTGTCGCACGGATCGCCTTTTTCATCTCCAAAGAAACGCATAGAGCAGTCAGTAGCCTTCTGTCCCGTAGGGAAGTTAAAACCTGGGTGGCCACCGATACCATAAAGCATCTCCTCCGCAGTATCAGTGTTGACAACCTTCCACAAGACAGTAACTGTATTCTCCGCAAGAACATGCGTGATGTAAAGTTCAAACGAGAATGGATATATAGCCAGACTTTTTTCATCACTCCTTAACACATGTGTGATGGATTTGTCATCTGCTGACACCAAGTCAAAGTCTCTATCTCTGGCAAATCCATGCTGAGTCGTCATGGCATACTCCGCGCCCTTGTAGATATACTTGCCGCCAATAACCTTCCCCTCAAACGGAAAAAGCACTGGTGCATGACGGCCCCATACCGCAGCATCGCCACACCATATGCGCTCCTCTTCTCTTTTTTTGTCATAGACACTGACAAGTTCAGCTCCAGCATCGGCTACCTTGATCTTTAAAAAATCATTCTCTAATATTCTTTCCATGATAAAATCCTTTCTCGTCGTTTATTAATTCGCAAGTTCTTCGCTATTTGATTTTGTAAAATTATGCCGTCCCAGCGAAAGTCTTATTTAAAGATATTATAGCATAGGTAGACATTTTCACAGAAAAAGTTATATGATGTAATGCGTGTAAGGAGAGATGAACATGAATAATTCAAAAGCAGACTTTACAACAGGAAGCATATTAGATAAGTTACTAAAATTTATGATACCTATACTTGGTGCGCTGGTACTACAGGCGGCATACGGAGCAGTAGACCTCCTTGTTGTGGGCAGATTTGGAACCACAGCCGGACTTTCAGCAGTATCTACCGGAAGCCAGGTTTTAAATCTTGTAACCTTTGTCGTTATACAATTTGCAATGGGTATTACAGTTCTGATTGCCAGATATATAGGCGAAAAAAGAACAGATGAGATTGGCTCGCTAATTGGTGGTGCAACAGTGGTATTCGCGATAATATCTGTCGTACTTTTTATGATTATGACAATATTTGCCGGCCAGATTTCGGCACTTATGCAATCGCCTGCAGAAGCGATGGATGCAACAGCAACATATATCAGAATATGTGGTGGCGGTATATTTTTCATAGTAGCATACAATGTACTCGCCGCAATTTTTCGCGGACTGGGCGACAGCCAATCCCCACTTATATTTGTAGCAATTGCCTGTGTCGTCAATATCATTGGAGATCTGGTTTTAGTAGCATATTTTGGAATGGATGCGGCAGGAGCTGCCATCGCAACCGTATTTGCCCAGGCCATCAGTGTGGTATTTGCCATCGTACTTCTTATAAAAAAGCAACTTCCTTTTGAAATAAAAAAGCACGACTTTCGGATAAATGCAAATTGCAAAAGAGCAATGAAAATAGGCTTGCCACTTGCATTACAGGAAATGCTGACACAGTTGTCTTTTATAGCACTTTGCGCTTTTGTAAACAGACTTGGTCTGACAGCCTCATCAGGATATGGTGTCGCATGCAAGATTGTAAACTTTGCAATGCTTGTGCCGAGTTCTCTTATGCAGTCCATGGCCTCATTTGTTTCCCAAAATGTGGGGGCTGGAAATGAAAAAAGAGCCAAAAAATCCATGTTCACGGGAATGGGTATTGGGCTCGTAATCGGTTGCATAGTATTTATATTTATTATGTTTAAGGGCAACCTTCTAACCGGAATATTTACAACAGATGCAGCGGTTGTCCAAAAAGGATTTGAGTATTTAAAGGGATTTGCTCCTGAGACTATTTTGACAGCAATCCTCTTTAGCATGATAGGATATTTTAACGGACATGATGATACGATGTGGGTTATGATACAGGGACTTGCCCAGACACTCTTGGTTCGTCTGCCACTGGCTTACTACATGAGCATACAGCCAGACGCCAGCCTTACAATGATCGGACTCGCGGCGCCTGTTGCCACCATGTTTGGTATCCTTTTGAATATTGGACACTACATATATGTAAAAAAGAAAGCTAAGAACGTCATATTTTAGATTTCTATAAAGATAAATGCACTGGACTCCAGTCATTTGTAAATGCACGAATTGAATCAAAAAAGGCTACAGGGACTCCGCGATTTCTTGCATCCGTGGCAGACAGGATTTAAAGAAACTCTTATAACTCTCACAGAAGTAGTTTTGATATCTTCCCGTCATCTCATTGAAGTCGCGGTTCCTCTGGCAACCACCATGACATATGTGAAAATATTCGCAGACTTTGCAGGACTCATCAAGCTGCATTGAGCGCTCTACAAATCCAATCTCGCCTCTTCTGGCATCGATCTCATCCAGCTTGTTTTCATTGAAATTGCCAAGCCGGTAATCATCTAACATGTAAAAATCACAAGGATATACGCTTCCATCCGCTTCCACGACATTTTGGATGCCACATGTTCCCCGCTGGTCGCATGCCTCCGGCAGATATCCAGCTAAAATCCCAACATAGTTTTCAAACTGTCGGATGTAGGGCTGTTTTCCAAGCTTCCAATCCTCATACCAGAGCTCAAAAAGTTCGATCAAAAATCTTGCATACTGGTCCGGTCTTAAGGCATACTCATTCTCTCCGTGTGCCTCCTCCAAGGGATCCAAACAGGCAATATACTGCTGGTAATTCCACCCCTGCTTTTTATAAAAATCATAGATTTCCGTGATATGAGATGCCACCTTCTGGTTCACCACCGTCAGGATATTGTATTCTACACCGTAATGATCCATGAGCTCTGCTGCATGTCGAACGCGGTCGAAAGTCGGCTCACCACTCTTGCTATGACGGTAGGTATCATGGATTTCTTTCGTTCCATCGACGGAAAGTCCGACGAGGAAATGATTTTTTACAAAAAATTCACACCATGCCTCATCGATCAAATAGCCATTTGTCTGCAGGGCATTGTTCACATGGATGCCGTGCCTGTTGTACTGCTTTTCATATTCCACCGCTTTTTCAAAAAAATCAATTCCGCGAAGTGTCGGCTCTCCACCCTGAAAGGCATAGCTAACCGCGCCTTCTGCACGAAGCATGGTCTTTCTAATCACATTTTTTAAAGTCTGCTCTGACATGAATCCATAAGATTCTTGGATTCTCTTTTGGGTCTCATCACAGTAAAAGCAGTAATCGCATTTCATATTACACATCCCGGATGAGGGTTTCATTAATACACTTATTGCCGGCATATTTTTCGTCTTTTACATATACTTATAAATGTTATAAATATTGATCAAAATCATCAGCATCATCAGGGCAATGAACAGCTTGTCCACTGTCTTCTCATCAATTTTCTTGTTGATCGCACGTCCACAGATTCCACCTGTGATACCGCCTGCAACCATAAGGATCAGCACGCCCATCTGAAACTGCGGCACACTTCCAGTCACAAGGGTAGAAATCAGACTGGCAATCTGCGAGAAGAAGATGATATAGAGTGAATTTTCTGCCGCGAGCTTCGTCGACATGGAGAAAAAGAAAAACAAAACCACAAGGTTGATTGGACCTCCGCCAATTCCAAGGAAGGAGGACATAATCCCCAAAAACAAACCGATCAGCACGCAGACGATAGCATTATCCACATGATAGGTTTTGATTTTTGCCTTATAAATCGTATAGATCAATGTGCCAAGTGTCACAATCAAAAGGCATAGAGCCTGGATGGCTCCTACTTTATTTGGATCGCTGCTTAGGGACTTCACGTAAGAAAAAAGCCATTTTCCAATCAGGCCGCCAGCTGCCGCGCCGATAGCAAGCGGAAAACCTGTCTTCATCGTCACGTGAGATTCTCCACTGATTTTATTTTTTAGCACAGAATATGTCGTCATCGATAAAACAGTACAGCCCGACAAAAAACTAATGGCTGTCACATCCAGCACGCCAAACGAATCCAGAACCGGTTTGATGATGACTCCACCACCGATTCCACAGATGGCGCCGACAATCGATGCACCAAAACATACAATTAAAAACACCAGATAAATCATCTTAGTTTATTCCTTTGCTTCTGTATTTTTTACAAGAACTGCTTTAAATCCTGACTCGAACAAGTGATATGCCGATTTTAGGCAGTTGCCTTTCTTAAAATATGCCGATTTTGGGTGGTTGCAATTCTTAAAATATGCCGATTTTGGGTGGTTGCCGCCTAAAAATCCACCAAATAAATTCCAACAGCTATCTTTTTAAAGCTTCCCTTCTGCTCGATTTGGGTGATTTTGGCCTTAAGTAACTTGCCCGCATCCATAAGCCTGGCAAAAATTTTCAAAAGCCTTTTTATAATCACGCTGGCCTGTACGACCATAATACCAGATATAGC
>CAVIOJ010000195.1:0-5470 GCA_963644225.1 Lachnospiraceae bacterium
TTCTCATATCGAGAAGTCTTTGACTTATAACTATAATCGAAATACTATAGAGAAAAATTCTCAGCGCCACGCATAGAAGGGTTCATCTGAGTTCCCACAGAAAGTTCCTGTCCAACAAAGTACTGATACTGATGGAGCAGCTCATCCTTTTGCATATCAGAAACCGCCTTGGTCACATCCAAAGAATGAATATCACTGTCAGCCCCAACCATATCATAGGTTGCTCTGGCATCATACTGCTCAGCGTAATCATAGGCGCCAAAAGTCTGACGGCTTCTAGCCTGACTGTCATCCGCTGTCTCTGTACTAACCTCTACAGCTGCAGATGTATCCACCTCAGCGGCATCAAGGCCAGCCTGTACTGGCAAAAGAGACTCAGTAGAAACCTTTTGGCTTGTTATGCTGTTGTAATCATAAAACCCAGCTGATGGGCGGATGCCAGAAATGTTCATCCCAATTACTCCTCGTTTGTGTGCTACTTTTATCAAAAATCACAATTTATATGTCTTTTTCATCTTACATGAAATATATCGGACGGGTGAGAGGAAACTTAACCCTTCCATTTTCAAAATAAAGATAATGTATTTTATAAAGAACAATGTAAAGGCTTTAGCGGTCTAACATCTTTTTTAACTCGCTCATAAAGGTATTGACATCCTTGAACTCGCGATATACAGATGCGAAACGCACATAGGCAACATCATCTAGATCCTTGATTCTATCCATGACGATCTCTCCGATTTCATCACTAGGGATCTCTTTTTCCTCGCGCGAGAAAATCTCGGTCTCCACATCATCAATCAGCTTGTTGATATCATTGGCCGAAATAGGTCGCTTGTGGCAGGCACGAAGAACACCTGCTTCTATCTTGGTGCGATCATACTGTTCACGATTGTTGTCCTTTTTGATAACGATGAGGGGAATGGTCTCTACTTTTTCATAAGTGGTAAAACGCTTGCCGCACTCATCACACATACGACGACGGCGAATTGAATTGTTGTCATCGGCCGGTCTTGAATCAATTACTCGAGTATTTTCACTACTGCAAAAAGGACACTTCATGTCACCCTCCATCTCTGATGGCGTAGCCATCCAAACCACAACATATTGTACCTATTTTACACGTTTTTTCCCTTTACTGTCAACTGTTTGCGACTGGTTTTACAAAGAAAAATGCCCCTTCTTTTATCCTAAAGAAGAGGCATCCATAAATACTCATTTTATACATTGAAGCGGAAGAGAATCACATCCCCATCCTGTACCACATATTCCTTACCTTCCACGCGTACAAGGCCTTTTTCCTTTGCAGCTGAAGTACTGCCACAATCCAACAAATCCTGATAATTTACGACTTCTGCCTTGATAAATCCACGCTCAAAGTCAGTATGAATCTTGCCGGCCGCCTGTGGTGCTTTTGTACCCTTTGTAATGGTCCAAGCACGAGTCTCATCCTCGCCGGAAGTAAGATAACTGATAAGTCCAAGCAAAGAATAGCTGGCCTTTATCAGCTTGTCCAAACCAGATTCCTTCATGCCAAGTTCCTCTAGGAACATAGCTCTCTCATCATCGTCAAGTTCCGCAATCTCCTGCTCGATCTCTGCGCAGATTACAAATACTTCACTGCCTTCTGTTGCGGCAAAGTCACGAACGGCTGCAACGCCCTCGTTGTTTGCTCCATCTTCTGCCACTTCATCCTCTGCCACATTGGCAGCATAAATCACTGGCTTGGCTGTCAGAAGACCATATTCCTTGAAGTAGGCTTCCTCATCCTCATCTAAAAGTTCAAAAGTACGAGCAGAATTTCCAGCTTCCATATGCTCCTTTAAGCGTTCCTGCATAGCTGCTTCTTTTTGTAAAGTCTTGTCCATACGAGCTGCCTTTGAAGTCTTGGCATAACGTCTTTCTAAGATTTCCATGTCTGAGAACAAAAGTTCCAAGTTGATGGTTTCGATATCACGGAGAGGATTGATGCTGCCGTCTACATGGACGATGTTGGTATCCTCAAAGCAACGAACCACGTGAACAATGGCGTCACACTCTCTGATATTTGCCAAAAACTGATTTCCCAAACCTTCGCCCTTGCTGGCTCCCTTTACAAGTCCAGCGATATCTACAAATTCAATCACAGCCGGAGTAACCTTCTTTGACTGATACAAATCTCCCAATTTTTTCAAACGCTCATCTGGTACAGTAACGATTCCCACATTTGGATCGATGGTAGCAAATGGATAGTTTGCCGCAAGCGCTCCCGCCTTTGTCAGCGAGTTAAAAAGTGTTGATTTTCCAACATTTGGAAGTCCGACAATTCCTAATTTCATTTTATATATTTCCTCCTTAAAAAGCCTTAGCTATTCTTTCTTTTATTTTTTACCATATACATCTGCTGATCTGCATCAGAGATTATCTTGTCCGATGTCAAATCATCCGAAGAGTCATAGACTATGTAGCCGACACTAAGAGACAGCTTATATGTCTTAGCTTTTTCATTGAATGCTTGCTGATTTTTATGGACATTTTCCACGAAAGAATCGGCATCTTCATCATTTCCAAGGCGTCCTATAACAATAAACTCATCGCCTCCGAAACGTCCTATAAAATCCTTGGTTCTAAAACTCTTTATCAAAATCGAAGCGGAGTTAACCAGTGCCTGGTCTCCAACCACATGGCCGTAGGTATCATTGATTTGCTTGAATGCATCTACATCTATCATCATAACGAACAGTCGATCGGATGGAGATATATTTTTCTTGAGCTGCCAGCTGATTTGCTTGTCCGTCTCATGGCGATTATAAAGACCTGTCAGCATATCTCTCGAAATCTGAGTCTGCTGCATTTCAACAAAACAAATCAATATAGAAATCGCCGTACATATCCACTGCAAAGATACCCCATAAAACTTCCATTGTATAAAGCAACCAGCAACTGCCGGCAATGGGAATATCAATAAAGCAACATAACTACGGTTGGCGCGCTCTACTCCAGGATTTCTCATCTCATGAACAACGACAACATAACTGGCTGCCACATAGATAAGGACAGCAAGTATAGTCAGTGGCATCAGACTTCCTCTGACATATCTGTTTTGGTCCGTGAAGTAAAAAATAAGCTTGGTCCAGGGACTCGGAATAATAAAGAGTGCGCAAATAATAACAGGAAGCGCTAAAAGACGTCTTTTTTTAACAGAAACCACATATTTAGGATAAATCGTCTTTATGGCATACATAAGCCAGAGATATCCAAAGAGGACTGTAGCTAAATAATAAATCTCAGCAGAAAGTCCGCTGATAAAGAAGCAAAACTTCTGCTTATGATAGCGAGTCAGATAAATGATAGTATCCGCCACAAGTATAATCATGTTATCAATAAGCATGTAAGTAAAGTAACGGTTTGCATTCTTATTGAAATACTTTTGGATTCCTAACATGTGAATCAGCATGACTGCCAAAATGGCAACGCCTATAGAATTTACCTCTATATAATCAATTAATTCCATACTCATATCCTCAAAAATTTATATCTTATGAGATGATACTCCTCTTTGAGGAATTTCTCAACCTTACGTCAGGTGCGGCAGGATTAGTTCAATTTAAATTTGTTTACTTCGTTTGAAAGTTCGTCTGCCACATCATTGTTGCCAGATGCCTCTTCCTGAATGCTGCCAACACTGTTGGAAAGTTCAACTGACGCCTCGGTCACTTCCGTAATACCCTTGGCACTCTCCTCCACCGCAATACTGATGGCTCCAACAGATTCGCGAATGCCATCTACTGTATCAGACAAGATATGGGATGTCTCAGAGAATTGAACCATAATCTCATTCATCTGGCTGGCATCCTGACTATAGATATCGCTCATGGCAACCAATCCACGATATCCCTCAGAAGCAGTAGTCTCTGTAAATGTAATCATTTCTTCGGCTTCTTTTGCCAAGTCATTGACAGAAGCGATAACATCTGCGCTGACTCTGCGGATTTCCTCAGCAGCTCGGCCAGAGTCGTTAGCCAATTTACCAATCTCATCTGCTACGACGGCAAATCCCTTGCCGGCCTCTCCAGCTCTGGCTGCCTCTATGGAAGCATTGAGAGCCAAAAGGTTGGTCTGGTCTGTAATACTGATGATATTGGCGGTAAGTTCTGAAATCTGTTCTACTGCCTTGGATTGCTCGATCTTTGTACGCAAAGCCTCAGAGATAAGAGCGGTCTTATCCAAAGCCTGTTTTTCAGCTGCAATAGCATCACCTTTTGCCTTTTCCGCACGCTGTTCCATCTCTCCAGAATAATTCGAACCATCTTTTGCACTGCCAGCAATCTCTTCTACAGAATGGAAAGCTTCCTCGATAGACTGGCTAATCTGGTTGAGAGAAGCTGCAGACTCTTCCATGCCGGCACTCATCTCTTCCATGGTGGCAGATACATCTACGATATTGGAATCTGCTGCCTGCAGACTAGTCACCATATTTTTAGATGCAGATGTAAGCCTGTCAGAACCCGACGCAATCTCCAACATAATGCCTCGAATATAAGCCAAAAGTTCGTTGATATTATTGGCAATCAGTTCAGTTTCATCACCGGATGTAATCTCAAGTTTTTGAGTAAGATCTCCTTCGTTATGTACCAACTCATAGACCTTGTCGTTGACCTGTTTTAAGCTCTTTGTAATCTTGTTTACGATGAGAAATACAATGGCAAAGCCTAGAATCAGGCAGACAATGGCAATCTGCACTGTACGGACAACCGCGGTATTTAGTGCTGCCGATACACTAGCAGCATCATAATCACAACCTAATATGGCAACTACCTCTCCGTCGCTATTGGTAATCGGTTTGTAGACAGTGATCAAATCTCCATCCACTTCTGTATGATCAATATAATCCTGTACGTATTCTTTTCCGCCAAAGACGTCTTTTAATTCCGCATAAGTTCCGTCTTTAAAAGTATCTCCCGGCAAAGCACGATCCTCTCCATCGTCGGAATCCACGCCATAGTAGACATTCTCTCCATCGGTATATAAAGTATACAAGTAAGCAATGCCACAGATTTCCTGAATCTGACGAAGTTTGGACAAAGTCGTCTCATACTCCTCGGTGTCCTCGCTTCCCTCTTTCATCTGCTCTATGCTGTCTCCATCAAGCACCGTCATGGCGATAGTAGCAGCCATATCAGCTTCTTCTACCCCAAGAGCAACCATATTCTGATTGAAACGAGAATAAGAATTGACTCCCATTAAGGTGCAAACCAGGATAATAACAAGGCTTACAAAAAGCAATAACTTTGCCTGGATACTCATTTTTCTTGTCTTCACTTTTGGCATAAAACGAACCTCTCTTTTTTTATTTTTAGGTGCATCCTCACGGAGCGTTTAACTCAGTCATAGATTAAACTAAGACCAATATAAATATACCACATATTGTGTCTATTGCCTATAATTTATATTATATTATCCATTACTTTGTGAGATTTTGCTTTCAAAT
>CAVIOJ010000196.1:0-4685 GCA_963644225.1 Lachnospiraceae bacterium
TATGACCGTAGTTGTTGCCATCGTTATGATCAACACAGCACTTTATATTACACAGAACTTACTTATCTACTTCTTTAAGTATGATTTCAGCCCTGCAAATTGGGAGTCAAACTATACATTGTTTAATACCTGTGGTGGAGCATTCCAGATTTTGGCTATGATGATTCTCTTCCCACTTCTTCGTAAGTTTATGAATACTATGAAGATCTTTACTACAAGTTTTGTTATGGCTTTGGTTGGATACGTGATTATCCTTATTATCTCAGCCAGTGGATCAAGCAATGTTTACTTACTCTTGATTCCAGCATTCCTTATTATGGCTGCTATCGGTATGTTAAATGTTGTTATCACTATCTTCCTTGCTAATACAGTAGATTATGGTGAACTTAAAAACGGCAGACGTGATGAGTCAGTTATTTTCTCTATGCAGACATTTGTTGTTAAGTTGGCATCTGGCCTTTCTGCTTTGGCAGCATCTATCGTACTTGCTGTATTCAATATCAAAAAAGATGAGACAGGCGTTCTTACCACATTGGATGCCGGCCAGCGTTTGGGACTTCGTTCTTGCATGACTTTGATTCCAATTGTTGTTCTTATTATTGGATATATTGTATACAAGAAGAACTATGTTCTTACCGATGAAAAACTTGAAGAAGTAACTGCTGAACTTGCAGCAAAGAAAAACGCTTAAGAGTACACAAGACTTGCAAGACTCGCTTGATTTATAAGCGGGTCTTGATGAGTTAAAAAAATATAATAAAAAAATCCGAAAGGGAAGGGAACATTATGATTGAGATTAAAAATGAATTTTATGCTCTCCACACTGCAAATACCAGTTATATTTTTCGTGTCATGGAAACGGGTCAGCTTGAGCATCTTTACTATGGCAGAAAGACAGATTTAGGAGATGGCAAGAGCATGGTGGAAAAACATGCTTTTGCGCCGGGCAATACCATTGCATATGATCAGGATCATATGGACTTTACCCTGGAGGATATGTGCCTTGAGATGTCTGGTTATGGCAAAGGAGACATAAGAGAGCCTTTTGTGGAAGTTATCTGTGCCGATGGCAGCAGCACGACAGATTTTGTCTTTGAAAAAGCTGAAAAAAAAGAGGGCAAAGCAGCGCTTTCTACCTTGCCTAGCTCTTATGATGTTTCTGGCAATGCACAGCAGCTTGTAGTAACACTTCGCGATAAAAACGAGGGCTTTATCTTAGAACTTACCTACAGCGTTTTTCCAGAGGAAGATGTGATTGTAAGAAGTGCCAAGTTTATCAATAAGTCAAAAAACGCAGTTCGTCTTACAAGACTTATGAGTATGCAGCTTGACTTTAATCAGGCAGGCTATGTGGTGACATCTTTCCATGGTGGTTGGACCAAGGAGATGAACCGATATGATACCACGGTAAATATGGGAAAACTCGTCAACTCTTCTTACACAGGATCTTCATCTAGTCGCTGCAACCCATTCTTTATGGTAAGCGAACCTGATACATCGGAAGATGTGGGAGATTGTTATGGTTTCAACCTGGTATACAGTGGTAACCACTACGAGGCGATAGAAGTGAGTGGATTTGAAAAGACTCGTATCGTCTCTGGAATCAATCCAACTAATTTTTCTTATCTGTTGGAGCCTGAGGATTCCTTTGAGTCACCGGAAGCGGTTATGACTTTTTCTTTTGAAGGATACAATGGCATCAGCAGACATATGCATCCTTTCGTACAGGAACATATTGTACGTGGTGCTTGGCAGCACAAGGCCCGCCCAGTTCTTTTAAATAGCTGGGAAGCATCTTATTTTGATATCTCAGAGAGTAGTCTTTTAAAACTAGCAAAAAAAGGCAAGGAAGTTGGAGTGGAGCTTTTTGTCATGGATGATGGCTGGTTCGGAGAGAGATCTGATGACAAGCGTGCTTTGGGAGATTGGAAGGCCAATGCCAAAAAACTTCCAAATGGAGTGGCTGGATTATGCAAAAAGGTAAATGATTTAGGACTCGACTTTGGTATTTGGATTGAGCCGGAGATGGTCAATGTGGATTCTGATTTGTACCGTGCTCACCCAAATTGGAGCATGGAAATTCCGGGAAAAGATCATTCTGAGGGCAGAAATCAGAGAGTTTTGGATTTTGCCAATCCTGAAGTTGTGGATTATATGATAGGTCAGATGAAGGAAGTAATTGGTTCAGCTAATATTGCCTATGTAAAGTGGGATATGAACCGTATTATTTCGGATTATTATTCGCAGTATTTGCCGGCAGAGCGCCAACAGGAAGTGGCTCATCGCTATATTCAGGGCGTGTATCGCTTGGCAAAAGAACTTACTGAATCTTTCCCAGAAGTATTATTCGAGGGATGCTCTGCGGGAGGCAATCGCTTTGATTTAGGAGCACTCTGTTTCTTCCCACAGATTTGGGGAAGCGATAACACAGATGCAGTTTGCAGACTTGCTATTCAAAATGGCTACAGTTACGGTTATCCTATGTCAACTGTATCTGCCCATGTGTCTGCCTGTCCAAACCATCAGACACTTCGTGTCACTCCGCTTGAGTCTCGTTTTGCAGTGGCCTCATTTGGTGTGTTAGGTTATGAATGCAATCTTTGTGATATGTCAAAAGAAGAACTAGAAGCTATCAAGGCTCAGATTCTTCTTTACAAGGAATATCGTGATATTTGGCAGTATGGTGATTTTTACCGTGTAGAATCCGGCAACCACTACCAGTGGAACGTGGTGAGCAAGGATAAAAAGACTGCCATCGGCATGATTATGCAAAGGGAAGTAAAGCCAAATACACCATTTAAAAAGTATGTGGCAAAGGGATTAGATCCGGAAGCAACCTATCATTTTGTAGGACTTCCTAGAAAGTACAATATCAAAGAATTTGGAGATTTGGTCAACACAGCAGCTCCAATCCATGTAAAGCCTGATTCTTTGGTTCACAATGTGCTTGCAAAATTTGTCAAGATGGATGGGGAGACGGAAGATTATGTTTGCAAGGGAAGTTCTATTATGCATGGTGGAATCGCCCTCAAGCAAGCTTTTGTAGCCACAGGTTACAGCGATGAAGTTCGCCACTTCCCGGATTATGCATCCAGAATTTACTTTATGACAGAAGAAAACTAGTTGAATATGAAAACAAAGAACATTGAAAATGTTTGCATTGTAAAAAGACTATTAAGCGAGTGTTGAAAAAAGCTTTGAAAAAACCGCTGTAACCCTTGTAAATACTTGGGCCACAGCGGTTTTTTGCCTATTTTTTGCTTATTATTTGTCTATTATTTGTTTATTATCTGCCTCTATCTTGCTCGTTTATTGATGTAGTTTGATTTGTATTTTGAGTATACGATTTTTTGACTGCTATATAGGCTGTAGTAGCCGGACAGGGTATAGCTAAATCCGATGGCTAAAAGGAAGTAAGGAGTTCCCTCGAATCCAAATAACTCAAAGCAAATCAAAAGAGAAGTGATTGGGCTGTTGGTCACACCACAGAAGAGAGCGCCCATACCAAGAGCAGCACAAAGAGATGGGGAGAATCCCACCAGGCTTCCAAACATGGAACCGAAGGATGCGCCGATGAAAAAGGTTGGTACGATTTCGCCGCCCTTGTATCCACAACCCAATGTGAGGGCAGTAAATACGATTTTTATCAGAAAGGCGAAGTGAGAATTATCGCCGTCCATACAGTAGGTGATCATGGATGTTCCGGTTCCATTGTAGGTCTGATCATTTAGGCCGCCAACGCAGAGGGAAAATACCAGGACAATACATCCGCCCACAAAAGCCCGCAAATATGGATTTTTAAAAAACTTCTGGTAAAAGGAAGTAGTGCCATGAAGTATGATACAAAAAAAGATACTTACCAGTCCGCATAAAGTGGCAAAAATTGAAGCAATTATTGCACTTTTTAAGGTAAATACTGGCATTTCCAATATGTCATAATAAGGAGAAGTAATTCCAAAAACATGAAGGGCAACATATCTGGCAATCAGTGAAGAAACAGCACAAGGTAAGAGAGCGGCATAGTGCATGATGCCTACGCTTACTACTTCCATTGAAAACACTGCTGCGGCAATAGGTGTTCCAAATAGAGCGGAGAAGGCTGCACTCATGCCACACATGATCATGACATTAGTGTCCTCTTTTTCCTGAAAGCCCAAGTATTTGCCGAAGGCATTTCCAATGCTGCCACCCATCTGAAGAGCGGCTCCTTCTCGGCCGGCAGAACCACCAACCAAGTGGGTTAGGATGGTGCTGATATAAATCAGTGGAGCCATGCGAAGAGGGATGCGGTCATCCGAATGTATGGCAGATAAAACCAAATTGGTGCCGGGATCCTTTTCCTTTAGAATCAGCTTGTATAAGGCTACAATCAATATTGCACCAAAAGGAAGTCCGAGTAAAAGGTAAGAATGATGGAGACGAAAACTCGTGACCCAATTTAGGATATAACCGAAAGAACCGGCGAATAGACCTACCGTAAGGCCAATTAATATAGAAACAATGAGCCAGCGAAATGTGGACCAAAGTCTTTTTAGGTTATGTTTTGTCTTATGTATAAAAAGCTCCTTGTCAAAGGATGGCATTTCTTTTTCCTCCCCTAAAGCGTTGATTTTGGTATTTTATAAAAGAGCAAGTAGCAAAGCAAATTGTAAATATCCTTGACTTGCTGGGTTTAGATTAAACCC
>CAVIOJ010000197.1:0-2395 GCA_963644225.1 Lachnospiraceae bacterium
AAAAAAAAAAAAAAATGTTTGGGTAGTAGGCCATAAAAATCCAGATACAGATTCTATCTGCGCGGCCATTGCCTATGCAAATTTAAAAAATGCTACGGAAGAAGGAATCAACTATATTCCAAAGAGGGCCGGAAGCATCAATAATGAGACGAAATATGTTTTACAGCGATTTGACGTGGAAGAGCCGGAACTGGTTACTTTTGTGGGAGCCCAGGTAAAAGATATCGACTATCGTCATACAGACGGTGTCAGCGGACATTATTCACTAAAGAAAGCATGGGAACTGATGCGCAAGTTAGATGTTGTTACACTTCCTGTAGTGGATCGTAACAAGCGTCTCGAGGGTCTTATTGTAAATGGAGATATTGCCTATTCTTACATGGATATTTTGGATAACCGTATTTTAGGACAGGCCAAGACTCAATATAGAAATATTATAGAGACCATCAATGGCACCATGCTTTCGGGAAATTATCATGCTTACTTTACCAAGGGCAAGGTAGTTGTTGCATCAGGAAACAGGGATACCATGCGAGATGAAATCGAGGATGACGATTTAGTTATCGTGGGTAATATCAAGGAAAGACAGTTGATAGCCATCGAAGAAAACGCCAGCTGCGTAATTGTATGTGGCGATGCCAAAGTGGATCCAGAGGTGGTTGATTTGGCAAAAGAAAAAGAATGTGTCTTGATTTCTACGACTTATGATACTTTTACTACAGCTCGTCTGATTCATCAGAGTATGCCGATTCGTCATATTATGACCAAGGACAACCTCATCACTTTTGAACCTGATGATTACGTAGATGATGTCAAGGAAACTATGGCAAAAATCAGGCACAGAGATTTCCCGATTTTGGATGAACAGCGTCATCTTGTGGGTATGATGTCTCGTCGAAATTTGCTGGATATGAAGAAAAAACAGTTGATTTTAGTGGATCACAACGAAAAGACTCAGGCGGTGGATGGCATCGAACAGGCTGACATATTAGAAATCATCGACCACCACAGACTTGGTAGCTTAGAGACACTATCGCCTATATTTTTCCGTAACCAGCCTTTGGGTTGTACCGCTACCATCATCTATCAGATGTATGAGGAAAAAGGTGTGGAGATTGATCCACAGATGGCTGGCCTTTTGTGTTCTGCCATTCTATCAGATACATTGATGTTTCGTTCACCGACATGTACTGCAGTGGACAAGGCGGTTGCTGAAAAATTGGCAGCAATCGCTGGAGTATGGGTAGAAGAGTTGGCTACTGCCATGTTTGAGGCTGGATCGGATTTTGATTCAAAGACTATAGAGGAGATCTTTTATCAGGATTTCAAGATATTCGATTCGGATGACCTTACTTTTGGCGTCGCTCAGGTTAGCGCCGTTAGTCGCAAACAGCTGAATTCTATCAAGGGCGATTTGCAGAATTTCCTTGAAAAAGTGTTGGTAGAAAAAGGCCTAAAGATGGTTTTTGTTATGCTTACTGATATCTTTGAAGAGGAGACAGAACTCATCTATGCTGGAGGTATGGCAAAAGGTATTGTAGAACAAGCCTTTGGCGCCAAGGAAGTAGATGGTGGCTTTATGCTTGCCAATGTGGTATCGCGTAAAAAACAGTTGATTCCACCGATGATGCAGGCGATGCAGTCGTAGTACTTTGACTTTATTAGGAGATTTAATATGGCAAAACAAAGTTGGAAGCCGGGCAATATGGTATATCCATTGCCGGCAGTCATGGTTTCTGTGAGAGATGACAAGGGAGAGGATAATATCATTACTGTCGCTTGGACTGGAACGATTTGTACTAATCCGCCCATGGCTTATATTTCCGTGAAACCGGAACGTTATTCTTATCATATGCTAAAGGAATCAAAAGAATTTGTAATCAATTTGACCACGAAGGATTTGGCCTATGCCACGGACTTTTGCGGCGTGACATCTGGTCGTGATTTGGACAAGTTTGAAAGATGCCACCTGACAAAAGAAAAGGCAGACATAGTAAATGCGCCTATGATTGCGGAAAGTCCGGTAAATATCGAGTGTAAGGTGCGCTCCATAGAAGAACTCGGTTCACACCATATGTTCTTGGCGGATGTAGTAGCAGTTCATGCAGATGAAGCCTATATGGATGAAAATGGCAGATTCTGTCTTGATAAGGCCAGCCCTATTGCATATTCTCATGGCACATATTATACGCTGGGAGAAAAACTGGGAACTTTCGGATATTCAGTGAAGAAAAAGGCTTCAAAAGGAAAGAAGACAAAGTAGAAAAGATAAAGTAAAGAAGATAAAAGACTTGTGACAAAGTCCAAAAAAATACCGAACACGAAAAGTTGATTTTTGTGCTCGGTATTTTTTATAAATTTTTTTAGATCAGCTAAACATCCTACTACATAAGTG
>CAVIOJ010000198.1:0-7792 GCA_963644225.1 Lachnospiraceae bacterium
ATATAGACCAAAGCCGCCAAAATCATCCAAATGATTTCCAAATTATTTGCATAAGGCCAAATTCGCATTTATAGTCCTCCCCCGATATAATCAGTGACTTCTTTTAAAAAGTGAGCGCGGTTTCTTCGACTGATTTCAAGTTCTGAGCCTGCCACCGTGACGATTGAATCCTGAATCTGGGTCACATACTTTAGATTCACCAGATACCAATGATTGCATTTTACAAAGTGATAATCTCTAAACATCTCCTCTGCGCTCTGCAAAGTACCCCGCTGGGAAAAATCCCCTTCCGGCGTATGATAAATCAAAAAGCGATTTTCAATCTCGATATAATAGACATCGCTCGAGTTTAATTTTTTGATGCCACCCGGCAGATTAATGGTAAAATCCAGGCTTTCCCGCTTGCTCTTTATACGACCGATGGCCCGTTCCAAGCGAAAAGAAAAACTGAAATAATCCACAGGTTTTAACACAAAATCAATAGCTCCCACTTCATAACCCTCGATGGCATACTGGGCCATATTGGTAATGAAAACTATCACCACATCAGCATCTCTTTTCCGGATCTCCTTGGCCGCATCCATACCATTCATCTGGTCCATCTCAATGTCAAAAAAGATGATGTCGTAGGAATTATTTTCATCCTCTACGATTTCGCTTCCGTCCGAATAAGTGTTAATCAAAAAATCCTGCTGATGCTCTGCACCATATTTGCGGATGTATTGGCTTACTTCTTCTCGATATTTTTCTTCGTCCTCTACAATTGCCACTCGATACATAGCAAAAACTCCTCTTGTCTCACCACAAAACTTACTTTTTAATCATACAATAAAAGCCAATTTTTTTCAAAATTTGCATTTTTCAAAAATTCCAGTCAAACCACAAGAAACAAAAGCAAAGCAAAAAAAGAGCAGCCTTTCGGCCGCTCTTTTTAAGGCTTTAATTAGTCAAGATCTAACTCAACTGTTCCATCTTCATTTAAGATGAATGTCTTTGTCTCGCCAACCATGTTTGCCCACCATGTATCGGTCTCACCTTCAGCCATGGTAGCGTCGATTGCGTTGTCACCATTCATAGCGTGAACATAACCTGTTACAGGTGTTACAGTAACGCCATCATCTGTTGTCTCATAAGTTACGTTGAATACGCCAAGTGCTGTCAAAGCTGTAGCATCTGATGAGTTAGTAGAGTATACATATACAGCTCCTGTTGTGTCATCAAATTTTGCAAAATACAAGTGACGGTTGTTGTACTCTGATGATCCGAAAACTGAATCGCTCTTCCAAACATCGTTGCTAGCGCTAGCTGATTCGCTGCTGCCGCATCCTACGAATGCGAATACGCTTCCTACCAATGCGAGTGTGCAAAGTACCTTTGTTACTACGTTTTTCTTCATTTTCCTTCTCCTTTTTTAAACCATTTTATTGTTTTTATATTTTTTCCAGAGGTTGATGCCTCGGATTAACTTGTAGCCGCTAAATACGGTAAGTACTGCAAAGAGAGCAATTACTGCGTAGATAGCCATCTGCCACCAAGGTGTTACATGCTTGATCTGGGTTGAAGGTGACATTCCATTCATAGCATTTGAGTTTGCTACGGTATAAAGGATTCTGTGACATGCCTGACGCATTGCAATGGTAAGAGCTACGTCATTTTCTTCCTCATGGTTCAAAAGACGTCTCTGCCATGTATCTGCGCTTGAGCAGTCCCAAGTATCAGTACCAGCTAAAACTCCCTGGTAAACATTGTAAGTTTTTCCTGTAGTTGAGTAGTCTGTGATTGCAAATCCACGCATACCCCATTCGTTACGAAGTACGTTGGTCATAAGACCTTCATCAGCACCACACCATGTAACACCAATTCTTGCGAATGCGTTCATGACATTGTAAGCGCCGCCTTCGATAATGGCATGCTCAAATGGCTGCAAGTAAATCTCACGAATTGACTGCTCGTTTGCGAAAGTAGAAATACATCTACAGTTGGTCTCATTATCATTCAAAGCGAAGTGCTTGATGTATACATATACACCCTTGCTCTGGATTCCGGTAACTTCTGCTGCTGCAATCTTACCAGCAAGGAAACCGTCTTCTGAGTAGTACTCGAAATCACGTCCTGCATATGGAGAACGGTGTGTATTCATAGCTGGTCCGTACAAACCAGAACCGCCGGCTGCCATGGTATCTTCACCGATGTGCTCACCAACTTCTTCCATGAGTTCTACGTTCCAAGTTGCTGCCATGATGTTTTCATCTGTGTATGCACAAACAGATCCGCTTACACCTGAAAGCTTCTTGGTGAATCCCTGTGGTCCGTTTTCATCAACAGTTGCAGGCTTTGCTACAGATGCAACAGCTGCAGTTGAGTGATATCCAAGACCAATGAGTTCTGTCATCTCTTCATATGTCAACTGATCAAGTAAGTCTTCCCAATCTTCATCATCATAATCCTTACCGATCATCTGAGCCAAAGTCATATCACCAGATTTGCCCATGGTAGGCATCTCTTCGTCTGTCTCTTCTGCTACATATTCCTTGATACCAGTAATCTCATCATGGAGTGTCTGGGTAAGGGTAAGAGTAACTTTTTCTGTAGGCATGGTCTCTGACCAGTTGCTACGTGATACATAAGTGATGCTCTGCTCACCGTCATCAATCTTGTTCAAATCAGCATTTTCAAACTGGTTTGTGATTTCGTAATTTTCTTCTCCGTCATTTGAAACAGAGTATGTTGTTGTATCAAGTTCTGGATTGTTCCATTTGTAAGTAAATGCAGCATCACCAGCAGATGTCATAGCTGAAGTATTTACAGAAATACCATCCTGTGCCTTTGCAGCCAAGATATTGTTCAATGCTTCGTGTACATCTGTTGCGATGGTGAAGTAATAATCTCCAGCATCAACTACATAGGTCTTAGCATTTTCAGAATCGTAAGTACGAAGTTCCTTTTTGTCTACTGAAATAGTAACGGTCTCGCTTTCTCCTGGCTCCAACTCTTTTGTCTTGTCAAAACCGCAAAGCTCAACAGATGCTTTTTCAATGCTATTTTCCTTGTCATAGTCAGTATATGGTGACTGGAAGTAAGCTTCTACTACTTCCTTACCAGCAACATCACCTGTGTTGGTTACTGTAACTGTAATATCGAAGGAATCTTCCTTCTCCTCTACTGAGTAGTCAGAATAAGAGAAGTCTGTGTAAGAAAGTCCATAACCAAATGGATATTTTACTGTGCTTGCATAATCATAGCTGCCTACACCTGAAGATCCTAAAACAACATCTTCATAACGTGTCTCATAGTAGCGATATCCTACATAGATGCCTTCCTGGTATACATTGTAGTACTGGTTACCATCTAAGTGTAAGAAGTCAAGGTCTGTATAATCTGATACGTTTGTCCAAGTATCTCCATACATATTTACATATGATGGTGAAGTTGTGTTGTCGATGCAATAAGTATCAACCAAACGTCCACTTGGGTTTGAGTTACCAACCAAGATATCAGCAACGCCGTACAAGCCCTGAACACCTGTGTAACCAATCCAAAGAGCTGCGTCTACACCATACTCAGACTGATCCATGAAGTCCATCTCCATAGCGTTGGTTGAGTTGATAAGTACGATTGTCTTTGAGAACTGGCTTGATACCTGACGAAGTAACTCTTCCTCATTGTAGGTAAGAGATAACATGTTACCGTCTTCGTTCTCCTGTGGATCGTCCAAAGAAGAAGGGATATCAAACATCTCTCCACCAATACGAGAAATAACAACGATTGCTGCGTCATTGTAAGAAGAGACAGAGCTTTTTGCTTCGCTTGTGTAAGCGCTCCATGGGATTTCATTTACAGTGTAGACACCCTGTACGGTACCATCACCTGTACGAATACCCTGATCACCCTTCTTAGGATTTGTCTGGTAGTTGTCTCTGTTGTCCTCATAGAACTGCCAAAGTGTGTCATTTACAGTAAGTCCACGAGACTCCAATGCTTCCTTTAATGTAGGAGCACCAGTTGCGTCGATATCTGCAGAACCTGTTCCACATGGGATGATATCAACACTTGAGTGGCCAAATACGCTGACCTTTGCTGTAGATGAAATTGGAAGTGTATCGTTGTCATTCTTTAAAAGAACGCTTCCTTCCTCAGTCAATCTCTCGGCCACTTCCTTGTCCGCCTCTGTAAGTTCTTCTGTGGAATCATAATCGCTCTTGAAGTACTCGGTATCTGTATCATCATCTTCGTCAGTAACGAGTTTTGTTGTCTCGGTCTGGAAACGAATGTTGATAACACTTGCATACTGTGCGGCAATCACATTACCTACAATAGATGCTACCAGAAGTGCTGCAAAAAGAACTGTGAAAATGGTCCACAGGACAGGAAATTTTCCTGGTGTTTTTGCTTTTTTCATAGTATCCTCCTTTTTCCATTCTTTGCGCCGTCAATTACTCCGACACTTTTTATGCTCATATTCTAAAATCTGTAACAAAAAGGCTCAAGGGCTTTTACATAAGTGGTTAATTCTTGGGTTTAATTGGTTGTGGCTTTTGACGAAATAGACAGAAATAGTTTCTCGTTTTTGTAGACTTTGCACAAGGAATTTGCGTTTTTTTCTATTTTATCGGGCCACTTAGGAAAAAAGACTTGTGCATTTTGGGCAAAGCCAATAAAATCGTAGGGTATTTAAATATGTACTGTTTCATGCATTCAGTTAGGAAAGGAATTTTAGCAATAAAGCAAAAAGAAACAGTAGCAACTATAATAGGAGGAATTATGGACAAGAAAGAATGGAAGCAGGCCAAAAAGGCCTACAAAAAAGCCAAGCATCGTGCCATCCGCCCTTGGAAGGGTATGAGCGTTTTTTCCGGAATCGTGACCGTACTTTTTGTGCCAATTTTTATCATCTGTTCCATGTTTGATAATACATTGGCAGCCCGTACCGGCGGAACATTCTGGTCTTTGGAAAACGAGGACGAAAGTGCACAGTACTACACCTCAGATTTCGACTCAGTAGAAGACATGGTTTCATACGGTGAAAATGTCTGCGAACGAGTAGAGGCAGAAGGTGCAGCACTTCTTATGAATGAAAATGATGCCTTGCCTTTGAAAAAGGGTGCAAAAGTCAGCACATTTTCAAACTCCAGTGTAAACCTGGTATACGGTGGTACCGGTTCTGGTAACATCGACGCATCAAGTGCAAAAACCTGGAAGGAAGCCCTTGAGGATTCAGATTTTTCTGTAAACGAAACTCTCTGGGACTTCTATGAAAGTGGCGATGGTGCCGAATACACCTCAGACCGCGGTGGCGTAGTTACCACTTCTGCTGCAAGCACCTCGGAAGTTCCTTGGGATGTCTACACTGACGAAGTAAAAGACTCAGTTGCAGAATATGGTGATGCTGCTTTGGTTATGATCTCCCGTGTAGGAGGAGAAGGCGCAGATGCTACTTACGACGAGAGCAACTACCTTGCTTTGGATGACAATGAAAAGGATATGCTTTCAAACCTCGCAAAAATGAAAGCTGATGGAGATGTAGAAAAAATCGTTCTTCTCATCAACTCAGCCAACGCTCTTCAGGTTGATTTCTTAAAAGACAACATCTACGACATCGATGCTGTACTTTGGATCGGTGATGTAGGAATCACAGGTATCTCCGCTGTAGCAAACATTTTATCTGGTGACGTAAACCCATCAGGAAGTCTGGTTGATACATATTGCTATGACAACTACTCTTCTCCTGCAATGGCCAACTTTACACCAGTACAGTACGAAGGATACGAAGAAGGAATCATTCCTGATTCAGCAGATACCTATATGATTTATCAGGAAGGTATCTATGTGGGATACAAGTACTACGAAACACGCTACGAAGACAAGGTTATGCAGAATGCTTCCGGCTCTTCTAACGATACAGTTGGTGATTACACCTACGGCGATACCGTAGCATTCCCATTTGGATATGGACTTTCTTATACAACTTTTGATTACAGCAATTTTTCTCTTTCATATGAAGAAAATGCTGGAGAATACCATGTAGCAGTGACAGTTACAAATACTGGCAAGGTAGCAGGTAAGGAGACAGTTCAGGTTTATGTACAATCACCTTATACAGACTATGATATAGAAAACAAGGTTGAAAAAGCCTCTGTTTCTCTGGTGGGATTTGACAAGACTGACCTCTTAGAGCCAGGTGAATCTCAGACCTTGGATATCGTGGTAGACGGTGCTGACATTGCTTCTTACGATGCATATGGCGCTGAGACCTATATCCTGGATGCAGGAACTTACTATTTTACCGCTGCAACAGATTCTCATAACGCCGTAAACAACATCCTTGCAGCAAAAGGCTATACCGCTGAAAACGGCATGGATGGAACTGGTAATGCAAGCCTGGTTGGATCTTTTGTAAATCAGACACTTGATACTACTACCTATGCAACCAGCAAAAATGGTACTGCCATTACAAACCAGTTATCTAATGCAGACCTAAACCTCTATGAGGGAACTGACCAGACTATTACTTATCTAAGCCGTAGCAACTGGGTAGAGACCTGGCCAAGTGAAACAGTATCAATCAAACTTACAGAAGACTTGATTGACGACTTACAGTTGGTACAGTATGACGCAGATGATTATGAAGAAATTGAGATGCCAACCCTTGGTGCCAGCCAGGAATTGACACTCTATGACATGATCGGACTCGATTACGATGACCCACAGTGGGAGACTTTGCTCAACCAGCTCACCTTTGATGAAATGGTTGCTTTGATTGGAGATTCTTTCCACTGGACCATGCCAGTATCTTCTGTACAGGCTCCTGGTTCTCGTGATGAAAATGGACCACAGGGACTTACTGCTTCCCTCTTTAATGCAGATTCATCTGAGATGGCTGCAACAGCATTTACATCAGAAGATGTGATGGCTGCAACCTTTAATACTGACCTTATGACAGAAATCGGTAAAGTAATCGGAAACAACTGCTTGTCTGCAAATGTTGCCGTACTCTACGGTCCTGGAAACAATATCCACCGTGTTCCATATGGCGGACGAAACTTTGAATACTACTCAGAAGACGGATTCCTTTCAGGAGAGATGTCACTTTACGAAGTAGCTGCCATCGAGTCAAAAGGTGTTCATGTAGTTATGAAGCATTTTGCCCTCAATGACTGTGAGCAGGATAGACTCGGACTTGGTGTCTGGATCAATGAACAGGCAGCCAGAGAAGTTTACTTAAAGGCCTTCCAGGCTCCTATTGAAGAAGGAAATGGCGGCGGCGTTATGGTTGCCTATACTCGTTGGGGAACTACATGGTCTGGCGGAAACTACGGACTTATGACTGGAATCCTCAGAAATGAATGGGGCAGCGACGGACTTACCATCACCGACAATGTACTTACCAAGTATGTAAACGGCGTAGATGCCCTGATGGCTGGTGGTGTTTCAACATTCGACGCTATGCTTCCATACATCACAGATCAGCTTCCTGACTATGAAGATGATCCTGTAATCGTAGCAGCCATGAAAGAAGCTTGTCACCACGATTTGTATGCTATTGCAAACTCTGTTGCAATGAACGGAGTAGGTGAAAACACATCCATCGTTGTAAAAGAATACAATCTCGTGACAATTACAAGAGCAATTCTTATTGTAGCAGCTATAGTATTTGTCATTTCACTTATGATCTATATCACAAAGAAACGCAAGTTTAAAACAAGCGATGCATACCTGACATTCAAGGATGCAAAGAAAGCTAGAAAAGCAAAATAATAATGTCGAAAGGCTTTGGCCCTAAGGGGTCAAAGCC
>CAVIOJ010000199.1:0-5461 GCA_963644225.1 Lachnospiraceae bacterium
GTGATACGGTCATTATCGGAGGTATGATTACCCAAAAGACCATTAAATATACCAGGAAAAATGACATTATGGCATTTCTTACTCTAGAGGACTTACTGGGTACTGTTGAAGTCATAGTATTTCCTCGCAATTTTGCTGAAAGCAGAGACCTTTTAGAGGAGGATGCCAAGATATTTATTCGCGGCCGCGTTCAGGCGGAAGAGGAAAAAGATGCCAAGCTGATTGCTTCTGAAATCCATGGATTTAATGAGGCAAAAAAAGAGATTTGGATTCAGTGCGAGACCAAGGAAGACTATGCTAATAAAGAGGAAGAATTACAAAAAGCTCTCGCTCTAAGTGATGGCGAGGATGGTATTGTGATTTACATATCTTCATTAAAAGCTATAAAGCGCTTGGGCGCTCAGTGGACCATTTCTGCTGACAATGAAACTATCGAAAAAATTTCACAGATTTTTGGCTCGAATAATGTAAAAGTTGTCGAAAAGAATATTGAATTTCAAAAGAAAAGATATTAGAATGGTAGGCGAGTGAATGGATTTTTTTGATTAGGAGGAAAATTAGATGGCAAAAGAAATACAGACAATTGGCGTCTTGACCAGTGGTGGAGATGCTCCGGGAATGAATGCAGCCATCCGTGCAGTTGTTAGACAGGCAATTGCCAGAGGTAAAAAAGTAAAAGGAATCAAGAGAGGATATGCCGGACTCTTACAGGAAGAGATCATCGATATGGATGCGCATAGTGTATCGGAGATCATTCAGCGAGGCGGTACTATTCTTCAGACAGCTAGATGTTTAGAGTTTATTGATCCGGAAGTACAAAAGAAGGGTGCTGAGATTTGCAAGAAGCATGGCATCGATGGCCTCGTTGTTATCGGTGGAGATGGATCTTTCAAGGGAGCTCAGAAATTAGCAAGCCTTGGTATCAACACCATCGGACTTCCAGGAACCATTGATTTGGATATAGCATGTACCGAGTACACCATTGGTTTTGATACAGCTGTTAACACAGCCATGGAAGCTATCGACAAGGTACGTGATACATCTACATCCCATGAGCGTTGCTCTATTATCGAGGTTATGGGTCGTGGAGCTGGTTATATCGCCCTTTGGTGCGGTATTGCCAACGGAGCAGAGGATGTACTTCTTCCAGAGAGATACAACTACGATGAGCAGGCTCTTGTAAACCACATCATCGAAGGCAAGAAAAAAGGCAAACAACATCATATCATTATCAATGCAGAAGGTATCGGCCATTCGACTTCTATGGCAAAACGTATTGAGGCTGCTACCGGTATTGAAACCAGAGCTACTATCCTTGGTCATATGCAGCGTGGTGGAAATCCTACCTGTAAGGACCGTGTATATGCATCTACCATGGGAGCTATGGCAGTTGACTTGCTTTGCCAGGGAGCCAGCAACCGTGTAGTTGGTTACCGTCACGGCGAGTTCGTAGACTTCGATATTGATGAAGCACTTGCTATGAACAAGGGCATTGATGAGTATCAGTTCGAAATCTGCAATACATTGTCAAATTCCTAAGAATAAATGCCGATTTGGATATTCCTTTGGACTATCTGCTTACGGATATAGTATTTATGATAAGTGGTGTCGGATGCGGCACCACTTTTTTACTATAATAGGATTTTTTTAAAATTCTTGTTATAGCAAAACACTTAGTGTTTTTGTAGTTACTTTGCAAGGAGAGATAGATGATAACAAGCACCTCAAACAAGCAAATCAAGCACATTATACAATTGCAAAAGAAATCGAGACTGCGCCGGCAGGAGGACTGTTTTATCGTAGAGGGCCCTCGTATGGTAGAAGAAACTCCAGAGGATATGTTACAGGAAATCTATGTTTCGGAGAGTTTTTTGCCAAATTGGCAGGGGAAAGATTGCGAAGTAGTTAGCGATGCAGTCATGAAAGCCATGTCTGATACAGCTACTCCTCAGGGAGTTTTGGCTCTTGTAAATAGACCTCATTATAGTTTGGAGGAAATTTTGGAAAAAAGACCAGGACATCTTCTTTGCGTGGAGGCCGTCCAGGATCCAGGCAATCTTGGAACCATGTTTCGTACTGGAGAGGGCGCTGGAATCACTGGAGTGATTATGCATCCAAACACAGTTGATATTTTTAACCCCAAGACTGTTCGTTCTACCATGGGTAGTCTCTATCGGGTGCCTTTTGTTATATCTGAGGATTGGCAGGGGGACTTACTTCGTATCAAGGAAGCAGGGGTAAAACTTTATGCTGCACATTTGCAAGGGGAGCAGATGTATGATATGTTTGATTATGCTTCTGACTGCGGATTTTTGATAGGTATTGAGGGCAATGGCCTTACCAAAGAAACGGCGGATACATATCTCAAGATTCCGATGGGTGGCTCGCTAGAGTCCCTAAATGCCGCCATGGCAGCAGGAATTCTTATGTATGAAGTCAATAGACAGAGGCGCAAGTAGGAGGGGAAATTTTTGCGTATTTGGTTCAAACAATGGAAAGACAGTCGTCTTGTAGGTGATTTTTTGGTGGAAGACGATTCGGATGAGACTAGAACCCACAAGGTTTTTTCGGCTTTGGAAAAAGCCTGTTATGAGATGGATTTGGGTAGACCCTTGTGGCTCGATGCGACGGTTCGAGAATTCAAGCGTCATGCAAAAGCCAGATTTACCCAGGATGCATTTATGGAAGAAATTCCTTTCGATTTTTTAGAAATTGATGTGATCGAAGAGGATTAAAGGAGTTGGTATAAAATGGAACGTATGCTTATGCAGGATGATTCTGTGATGTCATGGAATACTGCTATGTTGATTTATAATTCGGCCTTAAAGGAGATGGGAACCAAAGTTGAAATTTTAAATGATGAGTTTCAGCATGTGCATCAGTACAATCCCATCGAATATGTAAAGACCAGACTGAAGACACCTGAGAGTATCGTTAAAAAATTAAAAAGATATGGGTATGAGGATTCCATACAGAATATGATTCAGTATTGCAACGACATTGCTGGAGTGCGTATTGTATGTTCCTTTACTTCTGATATCTATCGACTTGCCGATATGATTGGCCGCCAGAGCGATATCACGGTTCTTTCTGTAAAGGACTATATTAAAAATCCAAAAGTAAGCGGTTATAAAAGCTACCATATGATTGTGACCATTCCTATCTTTTTATCAGACCGTATGGTAGATACCAAGGTAGAGATCCAGATTCGTACTATTGCCATGGACTTCTGGGCATCACTTGAACACAAGATTTACTACAAGTTTGAAGGTCATGCTCCAGAGTATATCAGCCACGATCTGCAGGAGTGCTCGAAGATTGTATCCGAGCTCGACGAGAAGATGCTGATGCTAAATGAAGCTATTTTAAAAGCCAAGGAAGAACAGGAATTAGAAGACACCAGCGACAAATAAAATTAGTATTTCCTTGATGCGATGAAGGAATAGACAAGGGGTGGATTTATGGATGAAATGACTATAAAGGCACTGGCCAAGATCAATATCGGTCTTGATGTGACGGGCGTAAGAGAGGATGGCTATCATCTGGTCCGTATGATTATGCAGACTGTGCATATGTATGATCTCGTTACCGTGACAAAGCAGACAGACTCTGGAATTGCCATGACCAGCAACGCAAAGTATCTTCCTGTGAATGAAGACAATTTATGTATCAAGGCGGCAAAACTTTTGGCTGATGAATTTGGAATCTCTGATGGAACTCATATTCATCTAAACAAGAGGATTCCCGTTGCAGCAGGCATGGCTGGCGGAAGTTCGGATGCTGCGGCAGTTTTATATGGTATGAACCAGATCCACGGACTTGGGCTTTCAAAAAAAGAGTTGATGGATAGAGGGGTAAAAATCGGCGCTGATGTGCCTTACTGCCTGATGCGTGGCACTGCTTTGGCAGAGGGGATTGGTGAGGAACTAACGCCTCTTACGCAGATGATGAGATGTCCGGTTCTTATTGCAAAACCACCGATTTCTGTCTCTACCAAGTATGTTTATGAGCACTTAGATGCCATCGAAAATCCTGTTCATCCTGATATTGATGCCATGATAGCAGATATCGAGGCCCAGGATGTGCATTCATTGGGCTCTCACATGGGCAATATCCTGGAGGGAGTTACCATAGAAAAGTATCCTGTGATTGCCCAGATAAAAAATATCATGAAAGAAAACGGCGCCATAGTTTCCATGATGAGTGGCAGTGGCCCTACTGTTTTTGGATTCTTTGAAGATGAGACATCTCTAAAGAAAGCAAAAGATGCTGTGATTGCTTCAAAGCTTGCCAATCGTGTGCAGTGCACCACAATATTCAACAACAAAAGATAGTGAGTCTTTACAAGCGTAAATAAAAATCCTCCTTCCGGCCATATCCGGTTGGGGGATTTTTTTGCAAGAGCAATCTTTTAAAAAAATAAGGTTGCACGGCTTGGATGCTAAATTGTATTTTGTTGTATTTTGGATGCAAAATATAGTTGAAAGAGGTTTCTCATAATGATAAAATAGAAATTGTATTAGATAAAATACAAAGTATGGTTTATACATAAAAGTTGATGTGCCAGACTTTGGATGATTGTGATGTCGTATTGCTATTAGGAATATATAGTAGACAATATGGCAAATTATACAATAGGAGATGAAGATGAGCGAAGATTTACAACTGGATATGAATTCTTACTTGCCTCTTAGGGATGTGGTTTTCAATACCCTTCGCAATGCGATTTTACGTGGGGAACTAAAGCCGGGTGAACGCCTGATGGAGATGCATCTGGCCAACAAGCTTGGTGTCAGCAGAACCCCGATTCGCGAGGCGATACGGATGCTCGAACAGGAAGGACTTGCAGTTACCATCCCTAGAAAGGGAGCCCAGGTTGCTGGCATGACGGAAAAGGACTTGCAGGATGTCTTGGAGATTCGAGATGCTCTTGACGAGCTTGCGGTGCGTATGGCTTGTGAGCGTACCACAGACGAACTTATCGAGGAACTAAAGGTCTCTATGCGTGATTTTGAGATTGCTACCAAGTCAAAGGATGTGCGCAAGATTGTGGAAGCAGACGAATCCTTCCACAATGTCATCTATCGCATGGCTGACAATCCAAAACTTGAGACCATTGTTAAAAACATGCGAGAGCAGACCTATCGTTATCGTTATGAGTACGTAAAGGGAAATGCCGCGTACAACCAGCTGATTGAGGAACATGCAGCTATCATCGATGGTTTTGAAAAAAGAGATGTGGATTATGTTCGAAAGATTATGCATACACATCTGGAGAATCAGATGGAGGCGGTACTTGCGGTGATTCGCAATCAGAAGGAAGAAGATTGATTGTGATTGGTCTTTATATTTTGTAATTTTATTCATTTTACCAGGGGGATTAAAAATGAAAACAAAAAAATCTAGAATTATGACGAAACTTATCTATCCAATTGCCTTGATTGGGATTATTGCTCTAGTT
>CAVIOJ010000200.1:0-12498 GCA_963644225.1 Lachnospiraceae bacterium
GACTATGTTTTTTCTATGAACCCTCATTGACTTTTTCTCCCCTTGTCTTTAAAATTTCTAATAGCATCCAAATTGGAGGTTTTATCATGCTATTAAACAAAAAAATTATATCTATCGGTATGAGTGCCGCCCTTCTGCTTTCCATGAGCGCTTGTGGCTCGTCGAAAAAGGGTACCACCTATGAGCCGCTTACTGAAGAAGACGACACAGTATACAAAATAGGCATCTGTCAGGATGAAGACAGTGATTATTACAATCAGATTGCTTTAGGATTTTCCGATGCATTAACCGATCTGTTCGGCGAGGACCACATCGAAGTTACCACAACCATAAGTAGCAGCGAGACCGGCGCAGACAGCATCTGTGCATCCTATCTCAACGAGAATACCAATCTGATTTTTGCAAACGGTAAAAAAAGTCTTTCTGCCGCTGCAGCTGCCACAGAAGTGACCCCAGTTGTCGGAGCAGGCGTCATGGACTACCAGACAGCCTTGCACCTTGCTTCCACCAACGACGGATGGAACAAAAAGACAGGAACCAATGTAACTGGTATTTCTTCAAAGCCAAATATTGCTGAGCAGCTCTCTCTTCTAATCGAAGCAACCGATGATCTTTCTACAGTAGGACTGCTCTACAATCCAGAAGATACAGACGCTTTGTACCAGCTTGCTATTATCGAAAAATATCTTGATCAGGCCGGAATTGCCTGGAGAGAATATGCTATTCCTCTCAATGATACATCTTCTCTTTTAACCAACGAGCTGACAGATTCTTCTGCCATCTCCCCTAGCAAGATTGTAGCGGGTTCTATTACCCAGGGTTTTGATAACCAGGCAGAATCTTTTGATAACAACGATCTGATTTCTGGTATTTTCTCTGCCAACAGCGCCCACACAGCCAAGACTTCAGCCACTTGGCCACAGGAAGAGTCTACAGATGACGAATCCGCAGTTTCACAAGAGGCTCCGGGCGAGGATGCATCTCTTAGCGATGTAGTAACATATGCCTGCAGTCAGTGCAGCGCCCTCTTCATTCCTGCCGAGAGCCAGCTGACCAGCGAGATTGAAGAGATTACCTCCATTGCAAACGAAAGCAAAACTGTAACCGTCGGAGGCGATTCTACTCTGGGTCAATACACACTCGTATCCCTTTACAAGGATCCTTACGGCATGGGATATGCAGCCGGAAAACAGGTTTATCGCATTCTTGTAGATGGGGACAATCCAGGAGACATCAAGATTGGTTCTTCCTCTGCTGAGAATATCAAGTTCTACAATGGTGATGTTGCTGAGATTTTTGAAAAAGAATTTCCAAAGTCTTTCCACGAGATCACGGAATACTTTGAAAGTTATGAAATCGGTTCTACCACAAATAAGGTAGAAAGCGACAGCGAAAGTTAAGATTTTTATACTTTATCATTTTAGTGAAAAAACTTAAATACAAATGAATGATTTGTTCAAAAATTTATTTAGAGGCCAGCTTTATTGCATGGCCTCTTTTATTCTGTCTTTTAAGCCGGAGTAACGTTTTTGCTCCATGGTATTGTCAATCATCTGATAAAATGTCTCCTCATCTCCCACGATGGTGAGGCATTTTTTTGCACGGGTAACTGCTGTGTAGAGAAGATTTCTGTTCATCAGCATCCGAGGACCAGGGAGAAGGGGAATGACAACTGCAGGATACTCGCTACCCTGTGACTTGTGAATGGTGATGGCGTAAGCAAGTTCCAATTCGTCTACTCCCTTGAAAGGGTAATCTACTATACGGTTTTCATCAAAGCAAACTGTAAGAGTATTAGCATACTCGTTGATTTCTTTTATGATGCCCACATCTCCGTTAAAGACTCCAAGTCCCTTGTCGATAGACAGTCCATAGCGGCTACGAATTTCCCACTCCAACTGATAATTGTTGTGGATTTGCATCACCTTGTCTCCCTCGCGGAAAATGCGTTCTCCAAAGGTATGCTCTTTTTTCTGTGTCGCTGGCGGATTTAAATATTGCTGTAAGATGACATTGAGTCTCTCTACCCCGAGAAGTCCCTTTCTGGTAGGGGTAAGCACCTGTATATCATAGCTGTTGGCATCCACATAGCGAGGCATTTTTTCTTTTACCAACTGTATGGTAGCACTGATGATTACATCCGCATCGTTTCGTCTCAAAAGGAAAAAGTCCTTGCTTTTATTGTCAATCTGGATATGCTCACCCGCATTGATCTTATGAGCATTTACCACGATATCACTCTGGGAAGCCTGACGGAAAATTTTGTGTAAAGTAACCACCGGAAAAGCCTCGGAAGTGATAATATCACGAAGTACATTGCCCGGGCCAACGCTAGGCAACTGGTTAATATCTCCCACGAGAATCAGTCTGGTTCCGTGGTCGATGGCCTTGAGCAAGGCGTACATCAAATTGATATCTACCATGGACATCTCATCGATGATGATAACATCCGCCTCGAGTGGATTATTTTCATTGCGCTCAAACATACCTCGGGGTTGCTTGGTCGCATCCTCAGCATCTCCCATAAGACCATTGACCTCGAGCATACGATGAATGGTCCTGGCTTCATAGCCTGTGGTCTCGCTCATGCGTTTTGCTGCTCGTCCAGTCGGAGCCGCCAAAAGTATGTCAAATCCCTCTTTTTCAAAATAGTGAATCATGGCACGAATGGTGGTTGTTTTTCCCGTTCCAGGTCCACCAGTCAAGACAAAAAGTCCGTGGGTAGCCGCCTGTCGAACAGCCTGCGCCTGCCACTCGTCGAGTTCCATGTCCTCTTCTATTTGAATTGTAGCAAGTTGTTTTTCCAAGTGTCCCGGCAAGACATCATAATCTTCATTGAGGGCATGCAAAAAGCCAGCCACGGTCTCTTCCATATGATAAAAACTCTTGGCATAGACCCCCTCTTCGCGAAGTTCTATCTTTCCTTGCATGGCGAGATTCATGATATGGCTCTCGATATCGGAAATCTCCACCCCAAGAAGTCTGTCTGCTAACCGAAGCAGTTCCTCCCTGGGCAAATAGGTATGCCCCATTCCGGCAGAAGCACTAAGGCAGTAGAGGATTCCGCTTTGTATACGATACTCGGCATCAGTCGCAATACCTACACGGCCAGCAATTTCATCCGCAATCTTGAATCCAATCCCCGGAACTTCCTCAGCCATGCGATAAGGGTTTTCCTGGATGACAGCGTAAATTTCCTGTCCGTAAGTCTGGTAAATCTTGACAGCAAGAGTAGTACTGATGCCATATTTTTCCAGGAAAATCATGGCATCACGCATATCCTTTTTTTCTACCATCTGGTCGGAAATCTCCATGGCCTTGCGGATACTGATACCCTTTACCTCAGCCAAGCGCTCCGGTTCCTCTTCCATGATGCGAAAGGTATCATTTTTAAAACGGCGGACGATACGAGCCGCCAAAGCCACACCTATACCCTTGATAGCTCCGGATGCCAAATAACGCTCCATGGCCATGGCATCTTCCGGAGGCTTTACCTCAAAGGAGGAAACCTTGAACTGATCGCCATAGGTAGGATGGGAAGTGAATTCTCCATGTAACAAAAGAATCTCCCCCTCCGTAATGACAGGGAAGATTCCTACACATGTTATTTCATCTTCATCACTTATGAAATTGAGGACCGTATATCCATTGTCCGCATTGCGAAACACAATATGTTCCACATAGCCTTGCAAGTCTTCCATAGGATGTTCTCTTTCGTATATTTTTACTCATCAGCATCAGTAGTGATGCCATAGTTTCGTTTCATCTGGTCTACCAGTTCCTCGGTGAGTGTACCACCATATTGGGAAACCATCTCTGTCGCCAGTTCCTGGATAGTAGAGTCCATGTACATGTCGGTATATTGGCTGATGGTAGAGTCCTCATCCTCATCATCCGAGGTAAAAGTCTCCTTGACCTGCTTGATAACCTGCTCTAACATGTAGGCCTCAAAAGATTCCACTGCTTCCGTCAGTTCTTCCTCTGAAGAGTCAGAAGAAATTCCAGACAAGGCGCTGGTAGTCTTGCTGGCACCAGCTGTGCTTTTTGCATTGCTTGTAAGGGTGTCATAATAAGATGTAAGCCCATCAACAGAAAAACTCATCTATCTTCCTCCTATCTCTTAAGGTTGTTGGCCTGTTCAAGCATGGTGTCTGAAGTAGTGATTGCCTTGGAATTCATCTCATAAGCTCTCTGGGCAACAATAAGATTGACCATCTCATCTGCCACATTTACATTGGATGCCTCCAAATATCCCTGGGCTATCGTACTGCTTGTAAGACCAGCTGTCGTGGCTTCACTGAGAGCCCCGCCAGAAGCCGCTGTAACAGCGAACTTGCTGTCTCCTTCTTTTTCCAAACCTTTTGGATTGTTGAACTGGTATAAAGCGACAGTCTGTCCTGTTGGCACATAAGTACCATCCGCTCCTTTGTAAGCTACAGAACCATCAGTTCCAAAAGAAACCGAATCTCCTGATGCATCCGCTGGAAGCATGATAGGATTGCCGTCATAGTCTAAGACTTCCTCACCTTTTGATGTGGCAAGAACTCGATTTCCCGCATCATCCAAAGCCCAGGTAAAGTCACCATTTCTCGTATAATAAGTCTCTCCATCCGCACCACGAATTGAGAAAAATCCCTCTCCAGAAACGCAAAGTGCTGTCTTGCTGGAGTTGGCCTGCATAGTTCCCTGGGAAAAATCGGTGTTGGTAGATGCTACTCTGGCGCCAAGTCCCACCTGTGCTGTGGTAGGCTTTGTCTCACCATTGGCAGTAGTCGTTTCCGTACGAAGTGTCTGATATAAAAGAGATTTGAATTGTGTTGTCTGTGATTTGTAGCCAACTGTATTGACGTTGGCAAGATTGTTGGCAATCGTATCAACGTTTACCTGCTGCGCCTTCATTCCTGAAGCCCCAGACCATAATGCTCTCATCATAATGGATGTCTCCTTTCTTCACTAGCCCATAATGCGCGCATCAACCGATGAAGTCATCTGCGCTATACGCGTCCTACGCTATTTACCGCTTTGTCAAGGGTTGAATCCTCGGTCTGAATCACCTTTTGACCCGCCTCATAGGCTCTGGCCACGGTAATCATGTCTACCATCTCATCTATCACATTGACATTTGAAGCTTCTAGGCATCCTTGCTCAATGGAAGCATCACTGGCAATCACCTGTCCGCCCTCAACTAGATCGTACAAATTATCGCCATATTTTGAAATATAATTGTTGTCTGCAAACTGTACCACACCAATCTGATCCACAATCTGATCATCCTGGTATACGTAGCCCTGTTCGTCTATTTCATAAGACTTGGCAGGGTCAATTTGTACATAATTGGCCATCGCGTTGTTGGAACCGAGTGCTCCATCCTGATTGAGAAGGTAATCTCCATCCGAAGTCCGCAAATAGCCCTGATTGTCTACAGTAAAAGCTCCATCCCTGGTATATTTGATTGAAGTCTCTCCAGCCTTGGAGGTATAGGAAATAGCAAAAAATCCCTCTCCAGATAAGGCCAAATCAGAGGCATTGTCCGTAATCTGGAAACTTCCCTGATCCCAGTCAGTATAGGTCTCACCCACCTTGACTCCAAGGGAAACCCGGCCTATACGCTGTGGATTTCCATAAGAGGAAGTGTCCTTGATTTTGATAGCCAATTGCTGGTCAAAAGACTGATTTACCATGCCTTCTTTTTTGTAGCCGGTCGTGGCAGCATTAGCCAAATTGTTGGCAATCACATCCAAACGTTTTTGCTCATTTACCATACCGGTATATCCGGTGTACAGTCCTTTTACCATAATGCCTCCTAGGTCTCAATCATATGTCTATATATCGGCATAATTTGCAAATATATAAATAGTTTTTATACACCAGAATGATTTCCTGCTAAAAATTCTACGAACTGACCAGTTCCGATAGCCACACATGTGGTAGCATCTTCTGCTGTCATGGTGTTGATTCCAGTACGTTCCTCGATCAATTCCTCGAGACCACGAAGCAAAGCTCCGCCACCAGTTAAAACGATACCACGATCAGCCACATCTGCAGCAAGCTCTGGTGGAGTTTTTTCCAAAACAGAGTGGATTGCCTCAACAATCTGAGATGTAGGCTCATGAAGAGCTTCCTCTGTCTCCTCAGAAGAAACCTCGATACTCTTTGGAAGACCGGTAACCAGGTTACGTCCGCGGACTTCCATCACTTCTGGTTCAGGAAGTGGATAGCAGGTTCCTACCTTGATCTTGATATCTTCTGCAGTACGCTCACCAATCAGAAGGTTGTGTTTTTTACGCATATAACGAACGATAGCTTCGTCGAAATCATCTCCAGCAATCTTGATGGAAGTGCTGACAACAGATCCACCGAGAGAGATAACCGCAATATCAGCAGTACCACCACCGATATCTACGATCATATTGCCACATGGACGAGAAATATCAATACCAGCACCGATAGCTGCTGCGATAGGCTCCTCGATAATAGAAACCTCGCGAGCACCTGCTGCATAAGTAGCATCCTCTACTGCACGTTTTTCTACCTCAGTTGCTCCACTAGGGATACAAACACTGATTCTAGGTTTGCGGTAGCTCTTCTTGCCCATAGCCTTCTGGATGAAGTATTTGATCATCTTTTCGGTAACGGTATAATCAGAGATAACTCCCTGACGAAGTGGACGAACAGCAACAATGTTGCCAGGTGTCTTTCCAAGCATGAGGCGAGCTTCCTCACCGATTGCTTTAATTTTATTTGTATCGCGATCAAAAGCAACAACTGAAGGCTCTTTTAAAACAACTCCCTTGCCCTTGACATAAACCAAAATACTTGCGGTTCCCAAATCAATTCCGATATCACTTGAAACCATAGTTTTCTCCTTTCAACTTGTATAAAAACGGTGGGCAGAGTCCACCTAATGATAATTTTGCATTCTATGAATTATTATATACGAATAAACCTTTTTTTCAATGGATATTTCCAAAGAAGGTCTTAAATATTCCTTAAAATTATTTTTCAATTTTTATGATTTCGTCACATTATGGACACATTTCCACTGTAGTATAAATACCGTACTAGCAAATAGTGCTAATATATTTTTCATAACTCAGCTCCGGAGGCCTAGCTTCCGGAGCACTCCCCAAAAAGTAAAGGAATTGCAATCGCAGCAATTCCTTTTTTGTGTTTAAAGACTTATAGGATAAGCCAGGCTTATAACACGTCAGGCTTATAACACGTCAGGCTTATCGGCTAGACTTGGTTTATAGCACGTCAAGATTTTGATTTGTCTGTCGAGTTCAAGTATCGACGCAAGTATTCTCCCGTATAGGAAGTCGGATGTTTTGCCACCTCCTCTGGGGTTCCGCAAACCACTACCTGCCCGCCGCGGTCGCCTCCGTCTGGTCCCATATCTATAATGTAATCTGCCGTCTTGATAACATCCAGGTTGTGCTCGATGACAACCACTGTATTTCCACCCTCCGACAATTTACGCAGGATAGTAACCAGTTTATTGACATCATCAAAATGTAGTCCTGTGGTAGGCTCATCCAAAACATAGATAGTCTTACCCGTACTCCTGCGGCTCAACTCTGTGGCAAGCTTGATACGCTGAGCCTCACCTCCAGACAGTGTCGTGGAAGGCTGTCCCAGCTTGACATAAGAAAGTCCCACATCGTATAAAGTCTGAATTTTTCTTTTGATGGATGGCACATGTTCGAAGAAATGCAAAGCTTCTTCAACAGTCATATCCAACACTTCGTAGATGGATTTGCCCTTGTATTTTACCTCTAGAGTCTCACGGTTGTAACGCTTGCCGCCACACACTTCACAAGGCACATAGACATCCGGTAAAAAGTGCATCTCAATCTTTAGAATACCGTCTCCAGAACAAGCTTCACATCTGCCTCCTTTGACATTGAAACTGAATCGTCCCTTGGTATATCCCTTGGCCTTGGCATCCGCCGTGGAAGCAAACAGATCTCGAATCATGTCAAAAACTCCCGTGTAAGTAGCCGGGTTGGAACGAGGTGTTCTTCCGATTGGAGACTGATCAATGTCGATAATTTTATCCAGTTGTTCGATTCCCTCCATGGCATCGTGCTTACCCGGAACCTTGTGAGCTCGATTCAGTTCTTTTGCAAGTCTCTTGTATAAAATCTCATTGGTAAGGGAAGACTTGCCCGAGCCAGACACTCCAGTAATGCATGTCATCACGCCAAGCGGAATTTCTACGTCAATATTTTTTAGGTTATTTTCTTTTGCACCACGAATGGTGATACATCCGGTTGGCTTTCTGCGTTCAGCCGGAACCGGGATATATTTTTCTCCTGTCAGATAAGCTCCCGTGATAGAATCCGGACAAGCCATAACATCCTCAGGTGTGCCGATAGCAACTACCTGTCCACCGTGTTTGCCAGCTCCCGGTCCGATATCCACCAGACAGTCGGCGGCACGCATGGTATCCTCATCATGTTCCACCACAATCAGGGTATTTCCCAAATCTCGCAAACCTTTTAGTGATGCTAAAAGCTTGTCGTTGTCCTTTTGATGGAGGCCGATGCTAGGCTCATCTAATATATAGGCAACTCCCACCAGGCCAGAACCAATCTGGGTAGCCAGGCGAATACGCTGGGCTTCACCGCCGGAAAGTGTGGCAGTAGCACGTGACAAAGATAAATAGTCTAATCCCACATCCACCAAAAAACCTACACGGCCACGAATCTCTTTTAAAATCTGATGGCCTATTTTTTCCTGTTGAGGTGTCAACTGTAATTGACCGAGGAAAGTCTGAAGGTCGCGCACCGGCAGTTGTGTCATCTCGAATATGTTTTTGTCCGCAACGGTAACTGCCAATGACGAAGCCTTGAGGCGCTGTCCCTTACATAGCGGGCACTGACAGATATACATATATTCCTCATATTCTTTTTTCGTAGTCTCCGAATGGGTCTCACGATAGCGCCGATTGACATTGGCAATCAAGCCTTCAAAGCAGATATCATAAACACCCTCTCCGCGCTGTCCCTTGTAATGTACCGGCACACTGCGATCGAATCCATGGATAAACTTGTAGCGAATCTCTTCCGGCAAATCCTTGTATGGTGTATCCAAAGAGAAGTCATACTCCTTGGCTAAAGCGCGAAGAATGGCATTGGTAAAACTCTTTTTGTCGTTGGCAGACTGCCAGCCCATGACTGCAATACACCCCTCGTTGAAGGAAAGTCGCTGGTCCGGAATCATAAGTTCCTCTTCAAATTCCATCTTGTAGCCCAGACCAAAGCACTCTGGACAGGCTCCAAAAGGATTGTTGAAGGAGAAACTGCGGGGCTCGACCTCATCCACACTGATACCGCAATCCGGGCAGGCAAATCCCTCCGACATAAGGAAATTCTCTCCATCAATCACATCGATTTCTACTAAGCCAGAAGTCAGGGCAAGAATATTTTCGATGGAATCCGTCAATCTTTTTTCTATGCCCTCTTTAATAACAAGTCGATCCACAACGATCTCGATATTGTGTTTGATATTTTTTTCCAACTTAATCTCTTCTGATAAATCATAGAGATTGCCATCCACTATGACGCGAACATAGCCGCTCTTTTTTGCTTTGATAAAAAGCTTCTCATGAGTTCCCTTGCGACCGCGAACCACGGGAGCCAGTAACTGAATCTTGGTGCGTTCTGGCAAGTCCATAATCCGATCTACCATCTGGTCTACGGACTGTTTGAAAATCTCTCTGCCGCAATTAGGGCAATGAGGAATTCCGATTCTGGCATAGAGCAATCGGAAATAATCATAAATCTCGGTGACAGTACCCACGGTAGAACGTGGGTTGTGGTTGGTGGACTTTTGATCGATGGAAATAGCCGGAGGCAAGCCTTCGATTTTTTCTACATCTGGCTTTTCCATCTGGCCCAAAAACTGTCTGGAATAGGAAGACAGCGACTCCATATATCGTCTCTGACCTTCTGCAAAAATCGTATCAAATGCCAAAGAAGACTTGCCGGATCCGCTAAGTCCTGTCAATACGGTAAAAGAGTCCCTTGGTATCTCCAAGCTGACATTTTTTAAGTTGTGAACATTCGCTCCTTTTATCTTTATGTATTTTCTCGTGTCTCCCATCTTGTAAACCTCTATCTTGTAATTTCATGTCACATATCCCGCAGCATATTTTTCAATTCCACCAGACGATCGCGGTATTCTGCGGCCGCCTCGAAGTTGAGTTCTGCCGCCGCTTTTTCCATCTTCTTTTTCACTTCTGCTATATGCTTTTGCAGTTCCTCAGCGGACATCTCCTCCGCCTCACGATCAAAACGCATCTCCTCTTTTGCCGTCTCCTTGGAGATACTGATCAAATCACGGACAGACTTGACGATGGTCTGTGGAACAATACCATGCTGCTCATTGTAAGCCTGCTGTATCTGCCTACGTCTGGCGGTCTCATCAATAGCAACTCGCATAGAATCGGTAATCTTGTCCGCGTACATAATCACATGGCCCTGGCTGTTGCGGGCGGCTCGTCCGATAGTCTGAATCAAGGACCGTTCCGAACGAAGGAAGCCCTCCTTGTCCGCATCTAGGATTGCGACAAGGGTAATCTCAGGAATATCAAGTCCCTCCCTAAGAAGGTTGATTCCGACTAAAACATCAAAAACATCCATACGCAAATCCCTGATAATCTCAGCCCGCTCCATGGTATCGATATCCGAGTGCATATACTTGATACGGATGCCGAGTTCCGCCATGTAGTCGGTCAGATCCTCCGCCATGCGCTTGGTCAAGGTAGTAATCAAAACCTTGTGATGACCGGCAATTTCCTTTCGAATCTCTCCCAGCAAATCGTCGATCTGGCCCTCGATAGGGCGAACCTCTACTTCCGGATCCAACAACCCAGTCGGTCGAATCACCTGCTCTGCGCGAAGAAGCTCATGCTCCTCCTCGTATTCTGCCGGAGTAGCAGAGACAAAAAGAATCTGGTCAATCTTGGACTCGAACTCTGTAAAATTGAGCGGACGGTTGTCCAAGGCAGATGGCAGGCGGAAACCATAGTCCACTAAAGTCGTCTTTCTGGCTCGGTCTCCCGCATACATGCCTCGGACTTGGGGCAGAGTAATATGAGACTCGTCCACGATAATCAAAAAATCATCCTTGAAATAATCCAAGAGACACTGGGGCGGTTCCCCAGGCTGTTGGTTGGTAAGATGTCGAGAATAATTCTCGATGCCGCTACAAAAACCAGTCTCCCGCAGCATCTCCACATCGAAGTTGGTCCTCTCGGCGATACGCTGAGCCTCGATTAGCTTGTCCTCTCCCTTGAAAAATCGAACACGCTCCTGCAGCTCATCCTCAATCTCAAGGCAAGCTTTGTTGATTTTTTCCTGGGGAACTACATAGTGGGAAGCGGGGAAAATAGCCACATGATTCAGTTCGCGTCGAACCTCAAATGTCATGGCATCAAGCTCACAGATGCGATCAATTTCATCTCCAAAAAACTCCACGCGGTAAGCGTAGTCAGAAGTATTGGCAGGGATAATCTCAAGCACATCTCCTCGCACACGAAAAGTGCCGCGGGAAAAATCCATGTCATTGCGCATATACTGCATATCCACCAACTGACGAATAACCTCATCCCTATCCTTCTCATCGCCGGGGCGCAGAGAAACCATCATATTCTGGTAGTCATCCGGGCTACCGATACCGTAGATGCAAGACACAGAAGAGATGATAATCACATCCCGTCTCTCCGCCAAAGCTGCCGTGGCGGACAGGCGAAGCTTGTCAATCTCATCATTGATAGAAGAATCCTTGGCGATGTAGGTATCAGTAGATGGCACATAGGCCTCTGGCTGATAATAATCATAATAGGAGACAAAATACTCAACCGCATTCTCAGGAAAAAATTCCTTGAACTCTCCATAGAGCTGGGTAGCCAAAGTCTTGTTGTGGGCAATGATAATGGTCGGCTTATTCAGTTCTTGTATCACATTGGCCATGGTAAAGGTCTTGCCGGATCCCGTGACACCAAGCAAGGTCTGGCACTGGTTCCCTTCACGAAAGCCAGCCACAAGTTCCGCTATGGCCTGGGGTTGGTCGCCGGTCGCTTCGTATGGCGCATGCAGTTTAAAATCCATGACGTCTCCTTCTTTTCTTTATAGTAAAGTCAGCTTCTATAAGCCAACTGATTGTATCCCTGACAAAGGCTGTAAATCTAAAATACTCTTTTACAAAATATTTCTAACAAAAGCAAAGTCAATACTTTGATCATATGCACTTGCATGTTAATTTTACTACCAAAAATAGACTTTGTCTATCCAATTCAGAACATTTGTTCTAATTATTTGGATCAGTTCATAATATTTCCATCTTTAAACTCCGAAGCATGTCTGGGATTTGCATACCAATTGCTCCTAAGCATGTACAAAATCAACTTTCTATGGAAATTCTCCATCTTTTGCCCTATAATAGTGAGCGTCGTTTTGCATTTTATCGGAAATTTTAGGAGTATATCTATGA
>CAVIOJ010000200.1:12508-22189 GCA_963644225.1 Lachnospiraceae bacterium
GAATAATCATGATTATAGTTGGAAATATGCTGGATGCATTGGGATTCGTCCTTTTTGTATCTGGAAGCGGGCTCATCATGGGCGGCAGTTCAGGTATCGGTCTGTTTTTCCACCGTGCCTTCGGCGTACCCACATCACTGGTAGTCTATATCGTAAACTTTTTGATGCTTCTGGTCGGTTGGCTTTGCTTCGGCAAGCGTTTTGCCCTGCAATCCATCCTGAGCAGTTTCACCTATCCTACCGCCATGGTCATCGTGGAATTTTTCTGCAAGGATCTCGTCATCACCAACGACATCTTCCTATGTTCAGTCATGGGCGGAATCCTCATCGGCCTGGGCGTAGGTCTTGTCATGCGTGCCGGCGCTTCTTCCGGTGGCATGGATATCCCGGCCCTCGCCATGAACAAATATTTAAAAATCCCGCTTTCTACATCTGTCTACATCGTGGACATTGCGGTCCTTTTGCTGCAGGCCATCCAGACTCCTGGCGACCGAGTATTGTACGGAATTGTCCTTATCCTGGTTTACTCTACCGTCATTGAAAAAGTCAGTCTGATTGGTCGAAGCCGCGTGGAGGTACAGGTAGTCAGCGAAAAAAATGATGACATCAGGGCAGCTATCCTAGCCGACTTGGACCGTGGTGTCACCATGGTAAAAGCCAGTGGTGGATTCTCCGGCAAAGATGTGGAAGTCCTCATGTCGGTTATCTCAAGCCGCCAGCTCTCCCGTGTCGAGCAAATCGTTCACGAGATTGACCCAAGCGCATTTATGGTGGTAAACCGTGTCAGCGCTGTAGTCGGCGAAGGATTCACCTATGCGCCGAAGCCTGCATCGTCTAAATCGTAATTTCGTAAGGCTCAATCAAAAGAGGCAAAAATCTCACCTGAATAATTCGAGCAAAGTGTCAAAAATCCCACCCGGATGGTTTTAACAAAAGAGTCAAAAGTCCCACCCGGATGGTTTTGGCAAAAGAGTCAAAAATCCCACCCGGCCAGCATATGCTATCGCTTCGCTATACTCAGCATATGTCTGGCCGGGTGGGATTTTTTCGATTTGTTGAATCCGGGTGGGATTTTTTAGGTTTGTTGAATTGGGCGGGATTTTTTGACGTAAAATCACCCTATTCTAATAATTCTTCCGGTCTACAGTATAGTTCCTTTGCCAGTCGAATAACATATTCCACCTTTGCATGGTTAATGTCCTTTTGGCCTTGCTCATACTGCTGTATAGTACGAACCGGAATCTCGGTCCTCTCTGCCAACTCTCTTTGACTAAGACCGACTTTCTGACGATAAAGTTTTAATCTCGTCATCTGATCTTCTTTTCGAAGCAAATCATCCATAAAGATAACAAATTGACTCACGTCCATCTCGTGATATTTAGGATAAAGACACAAAAGCTGAGACATGCTGATATTTTCCACACATTTTGCAAAGGACAAATTGCGATACCACTGATAGTATGACAGGTAAAATCCCAACCAATACTCTCTACTTCGCTGCAGTTTGTAGTCTGGCTGTGGAAATTCATTTTTACCATATACATAGTGCAATACTTTTCGGGCCAGCTCTACTCCAGACATTCCAGCAATCACACTACAGTTTCCAGTGGCAAATGCATTTGCATACGGAGAAATCAAGAAGCACGAATAAAATTGATCCACATCCTGATTGCATTCATTGCAAGCATAGCTCAACATCCATCCAAAAGTCTGCCTGGCTTTTGCCAGATATATCTCGTCATATGCGTAAATCATCGGCTGTCATCTCCTCCTCTAATATCTGCATCATGTATATTTGTCCGCGTTTCCACGGTTCTTCTCTTTTCGAAAAATACTCCGCCCTCACCATTTTGTCCCTATTCATTTTTTGTGGAAAGTACTGACTTGACAAAGCTATATGACTATCAACGAAAGATATTTGTTCAAATGCAACTGCACTTTTCAAAACAATCTGTATTCCAAGTTTCCCCAGATGCATGGCCTCCGAAAGATGTTCGAGCGATATTGCATTATTGAGGAAATCCTGGGCAAATGAAAAATAACTATCATCTGCTCTGTATCCTCGTATAAGATCATAATCCTCATAATCTGGCAAAAAATGCTCCCTCAAATAATATTGAGCTTCCCTTCCAAAATCTGACTGAATATCAAAAGTACGATTTTCAATCAAAATTGCAAGCCAGTGTAAAATTGTAAACTCAGACGATGTCAAATCCAACAATTTTAAGCCATGCATATCAAGACGATATTGATTCGCAAAGCCATCTTTTTCCAGGTCAACACCCCATTCCTTCGCCAAATCTAACTGCTGCGTACAATAAAATCCTAATCCATAATCATTATGTGGATTTCCCAATCCAAGTTTTGGCTGTTCGATAATCTTTTTTGATCCGTGATATAAAATAATGTTTTCTTCTTTATTCATGCTTTTACTATACTCCCACAGGAGTATATGTCAAGGATTTATCACCCGTCAAAACAAAAAATCTCCGGTCCCACATCACATATGCTGAGTATAGCGAAGCGATAGCATATGTGGTGTGGGACCGGAGATTTGACCCCTTAAGTATAACCCCTATATTTGGTCCATTGGTATGAACCTCTGGATATAGCCCTTGGCTTTGAGCCTGTGTTCAAACCCTATGGTTTTAATTTAAGCCTTGCGGCCGCAGCACTGCTTGTACTTGAGGCCTGATCCACATGGGCATGGAGAATTTGGATATATTTTTTCTGCAGTTCTCTTCTTTGGCGCCTTGGTAGCTGACTCGTCCTTGTTGGTTCCGGTTACCTTGGCAACTTCTTCACGCTCTACCTTTTTCTCGATACGAATGCGATAGAGCATCTGAACTGTCTCGGTACGAATTGCCTCGTTCATGGCATCTAACATATCGTAGCTGGCCATCTTGTACTCATCGATTGGATTACGCTGAGCAAAGGCCTGCATACCGATTCCCTGGCGGAGCTGATCCATGTCATCGATTTCTTCCATCCACTTGCGGTCGATGACACGAAGCAGGATGACACGCTCAATTTCACGGAAGGCTTCTGGTTCTGGGAACTCAGCCTCCTTTGCAGCATAGAGGGCATTGGCCTCCTCTGTAAGTTTTTCAATCAACTGCTTTGTATTTTTAACAGAAGCGATAGACTCCTTGGTGATAGGCTGTAGTGGAATCACCTGACGAATCACACGGTTGAGTTCTACCAAATCCCAGTCTTCTGTAGCCACTTCATCAGAGCAGCACATAGCAACGCTGGAAGAAACACGATCAGCGATCATGGAAAGAATCTGGTCCTTCATGTCCTCGCCTTCCAGCACACGACGACGCTGAGCGTAAATCAGTTCTCTCTGCTCATTCATAACCTGGTCGTATTCCAGGAGGTTTTTACGAATACCGAAGTTGTTGCCCTCGATCTTCTTTTGAGCCTTCTCGATGGCATCACTAAGCATCTTATGCTGAATCTGTTCATTCTCAGGTACACCGAGAGAATTGAACATGGTAATCAATTTTTCCGAACCAAAGAGACGCATCAGGTCGTCTTCCAAAGAGATAAAGAACTGAGACTGTCCTGGATCTCCCTGACGTCCTGCACGACCGCGGAGCTGGTTGTCAATACGACGAGACTCGTGTCTTTCCGTACCAACTATCTTGAGTCCTCCGGCAGCCTTGGCCTCATCGTCCAACTTGATATCGGTACCACGACCAGCCATGTTGGTAGCGATGGTAACAGCGCCGTGCTTTCCGGCTTCTGCTACGATCTGGGCTTCCTTCTCATGGAATTTTGCATTTAAGACATTGTGAGGAATTCCCTCTTTATTCAAGAGACGGCTGATTTCCTCGGAAATATCGATGGTGATGGTACCAACCAAAACTGGCTGTCCCTTGGCATGAGCTTCTTTTACTTCCTCTACTACAGCATGATATTTTTCTTTTTTAGTCTTGTAAACAGCATCATCCAAATCCTTACGGGCGATTGGGCGGTTGGTAGGAATCTCCACTACATCCATGCCGTAGATATCACGGAACTCCTGCTCCTCTGTGAGGGCAGTACCTGTCATACCACTCTTTTTATCATATTTGTTGAAAAAGTTCTGGAAGGTGATATTTGCTAAAGTCATGCTCTCGCGTTTTACCTTTACTTTTTCCTTGGCCTCGATAGCCTGATGTAAGCCGTCAGAATAACGACGTCCTGGCATGATACGGCCGGTAAAGCTGTCAACGATCAAAACCTGGTCGTCAGATACCACATAGTCCTGGTCTCTAAACATCAGGTTGTTGGCACGCAGAGCCAAGATCACGTTGTGCTGCAATTCCAAATTCTCAGGATCAGAGAGGTTGTCGATGTGGAAGAATTCCTCCACTTTTTTCGTTCCTTCCTGGGTAAGGCTGACTACCTTGTCCTTTTCATTGACGATAAAGTCTCCCGTCTCCTCCTGCTCGATTCCCATGATGGCATCCATCTTGGAGAATTCCGGCACATCCTCGCCTCGTCGCAACTGCTTGGCAAGCATATCACAGAGTTCGTATAATTTTGTAGACTTGTTGCTCTGACCAGAGATAATAAGTGGTGTTCTGGCCTCATCGATCAGAACTGAATCCACCTCATCGATGATGGCATAATGAAGTTCTCTTTGTACCAGCTGATCCTCGCGAACCACCATGTTGTCACGCAGGTAATCAAATCCAAGCTCGTTGTTGGTAATGTAGGTGATGTCACATTCGTAAGCAGCCTTGCGCTCCTCTCTTGACATGTCATTTAAAACTACTCCGACAGAAAGTCCCAAAAATTCATGAACCTGTCCCATCCACTCAGCATCACGCTTGGCCAAATAGTCATTGACTGTGACGATGTGAACACCCTTGCCTTCCAAGGCATTCAGGTAAGCTGGCAAAGTAGAAACCAAAGTCTTTCCTTCACCGGTCTTCATCTCGGCAATACGTCCCTGGTGCAAAATAACACCACCAATCAGCTGAACGCGGAAGTGTTCCATTCCAAGAACTCTCTTTGCCGCCTCACGCACGGTAGCATAAGCCTCTGGCAAAAGATCATCGAGTGTCTCACCTTCCGACAAACGCTTTTTATACTCTTCTGTCTTGGCACGAAGCTCCTCATCAGAAAGAGCCGCCATATCATCTCGCAATGCCTCGATTTTATCTACAATCGGGTAAATGCGCTTTAATTCATGCTCGCTATGTGTTCCGAAAATTTTATCAAATAATCCCATGTCATTCTCCTAATCCTAAAACTATGTGTATGCTCGCAAAAGCCACACTTTGTAATTGTATCACGAATTGTACCTATAAACAACCAAAACAAGGCTTTTTACGGCTTGCGAAAGCCATCTTATCATCGTATAATTTTTATAAAAAATTGGAGGTATCACATGAGTTATTTATACAAGACAAAGGGAACCTGTTCCTCACAGATTGAGGTAGAATTAGATGGAAATATCGTAAAAGATGTCAAGTTCACCGGAGGCTGCAGCGGCAATCTCCAGGCCATTCCAAAGCTCGTAGAAGGAATGACCGTAGAAGAAGTTGCTCGCCGTATTTCCGGAATTTCCTGCAATGGAAAAGGCACTTCCTGTGGAGATCAGCTTGCAAAAGCCGTATTAGAAGCATACGAAGCGTCTCAAAGCGAGTAAATTTTATTTTTAATTTCACAGACTATCTCATTATATCCAGTAGTCTTTTAGCCATGGTCTCCCATGAGTACTCACTCTTGGCGTGAATCATGGCTTTTTTTGCCCTCTCCTCTAAAATATCCTCTTTTTCAAAAAGAGCATCGCCAAGCGCATCCAAATGCCAGTTGTCATAAAAAGAGACCAGATTATCCTGGGCAAAATGAAGGTCTACATCAGTAGCCATGTCGGTATAAACATAGCAGCCATTGATCATGGACGAAGTCACCCTGTCGTGAAGGCCGGCGGCAAAAAGTGGATTGACATCTAACACCCGCTTGGTATCAGCCAAAATATCATAGGTCTCTGCGATTTTTTTTGAACCGAGCAGGGTAACATTTTTTTGATGGACTAAATCCGTCTCATCCCAGCCCTGACCAATGACATGCAAGGGTAGTCCAGTTGCAGCCACGAAGGATAAAACTTTATTTCGTCTGGCATTGCGGACATATTTATCGATAAAGTAGAGATAATTCATCAAAACAGGAAACTCCCTGGTGCCGTATACCCCCTGGGAGAATTTTTCCTCATCGAGAAGGGAAAGCAGTGCCTCTTCCATGGGAATTTCCACCTGTTTTCTTTCGCAAGCCCCTATATTGTTTTCCTTATTTTCGCTAGACGCGGCATCTGGTACTTCTCTTCTTTCGGCCACTTGCTTTGTGTCTCTTTTCTCAGTCGACAGCTCCGTCTCATTTTCCATCAGTTCAACTTCAACTCGCTTTCCAGCCATCATGGTTTCAAGCAGTGCCAGCCCAAGTTCATACAAAGCGTCCGGATCATAATTTTTTTCGACAGGCTGCTTGTCCGGCAGACTGCGGCAGAGGAGATTAAACCTGGCCCGCATATTTTCTTCCGGCTCGTAAGTGCCCGAAAATAGAAGAGGAATTTTGCGTTTCTTGTAAGATTTTTCCTCAACAAAAGTACTCTTGGTAACTCCCATCGGCAAAAAATGCGCATCCTGCAAATGCGGATAATATTTTTCCATATAGGCTAGATGATTTTTGTCGATACCTATGGCGTGATAGTTTTTCAAGGGAAAAGAGAGTCCCGGATGGTGATAGAGGGGATGATCCACGATATAGTTGTAAAATGGCGCACCTAAAGCATCCAGATAAGGCGTGTCATCCTCCAAAATAAAATAGGGCAGTTTGGAATTGATATCCACTACCCCATGATATTTTTGCCCCAGAAGAGCGTCTAAGACTTCGCCTTTTTCATCCAAAGAAAAATAATCCGTCTCGACGCCAAGCGCCTCTAAGGCCTTTTGTAGTTGTTGTAAAAAATAGCTGCCAGAGTAGTAGCACAACTCTCTGGTGTGTAAGAGTAAGATTTTCTTTACCAAGAAAGCATCTCCCATCCGTCTTCTGTAACCGCAATCTGGTATTCCCACTGGGCAGAGTCTTTGCCATCAAGTGTATAGACTTCCCAACCATTTTCCTGATCAGTATAGATTTTTTCCGAGCCAGCATTGACCATAGGCTCGATGGTAAATGTCATACCAGGAACCAAGAGCATCTCTTCTCCTCGTCTGGTATGATAACCAATCCAAGGCTCCTCATGGAATTCCAAACCGCAACCGTGACCGCCGATTTCGCGAACTACTGTGCATCCATTTGCCGCCGCATGTTCGCATACTGCCGCACCTATATCTCCCATAAATCCCCAAGGCTTTACTTCATGAAGGCCTGCTTCGAGGCACTCTTTTGCCACACGCATAATGCGCTCTCTCTCCTCGCTGACCTTGCCTATGGCAAACATGCGGGAAGAGTCGGAAAAATAACCATCCAGGATGGTAGAGCAATCCACATTTACAATATCGCCCTCCTGCAAAACAACATCTTCAGAAGGAATGCCGTGGCAAACCTGATCATTGACTGAAGTACAGACACTCTTTGGAAATCCCTCGTAGTTTAATGGAGCCGGGATTCCACCCATCTCCTTTGTCACGCGATATACGATGTCGTCAATTTCCTGAGTTGTCATACCAGGCTTGATATTTTTGGCCACTTCATCCAGGCAGGCCATATTGATCTTGGCGCTACGCTTGATTCCCTCGATCTGCTCAGGGGTCTTGATAATGTCGTGATCCGGCACGATATGTCCAGCAATCTCATATGTCTTGATTTTTTTGTCAAATGCCTCATGGCACTGTTTGTACTTTCTTCCGCTTTTACACCAGCAAGGGTCATTTCTTCCTATCTTCATTCTTCTTCCTCTTCGTTGTATCCGTTTACATAGTTCGTCTTATCGTGGGTCAAGGTTATATTGCCAATAGATATGCGATCCCATATCCCGTCATTGATTTTTACATCCTGGTCCTCTAACCACTTTTTATAGTAACCACCATCCCATCCATAGGATGCGTAAGTTGCGTTCTCCCTCTCGGCTAATGCAGCCTGATACTTCTGCGCGTAAGCAATGCGAGTCATGGACTCCACTAAATACTCATCCGTCACCGGCAGATTATCCACTTGTTCATCCAGCAAATCCATCCAAAAATCCGTCTCGGCATTTTCTAGGCTCCGCTGTTCCTCGGCGTCTAAGGTCATACCCTCCTCTTTTGCCAAGGTGTAAAAAATATAGTCGTGAATGGCCATATTCATGATAGTATCCTTGGCCGCCTGGCGGACAAAATTTCCGTCGATATGGAGATTCCAGTAATCCTGAGTGTTTTGACTATTATAGATTTTGGCCTGTTCTTCCACTACGCGCTCTTCATAGACGACATAAAATCCCAGCCACTTCATCTCCACATCTTCGCCTTCATAGGTAAAAGCTGTCTCATTTAGGCAGTCGCGAAAAGAGAGACTCCGGCGATTTTGCCAGGCAAAAAAACCGAAAGCAAGCAGTGCCAGCAAAAGTAAAAACAAAATTGTTTTTTTGGCTATCCCTTTCATAACTACTCCTAATCTACAGACGGCGAATGGTAATAATGTTATGACATGTCACCGAGCGGTTGTTTGTAATACCAGCTTTAGTACTCTGGGCCTCCACAATACGACCGCCGCCGGCATATATTGCTACGTGACCAGCATAGCAGACGATATCTCCCGGCTGGATATTTTCCAGACTGACCTCGCTTCCCACACTACGGAATGAATAAGATGTCAGTCGTCCCAAATTATAACCGAAATGATTGTATACATAGCTGACAAATCCACTACAGTCCGCGCCCGTATTTGGATCCGATCCGCCCCACACATATGGGTTGCCTACAAACTGGTTGGCGTAGGCTACTATCGCACTTCCGTTTGCTGAGCCGGAAGGATTGAGTCCCTGACCGCTGGCTCCCCCGACATTGGTAGTCGATCCGGAAGAACTAGAGCCTGAAGAAGTAGAACCAGAGGAACTTGATGTCGCAGCTAAGGCTGCCAACTGTCTCTGGCGCTCTAGTTCTGCCTGTCTTGCAGCATAAGCCTTCGCCTCTGCCAATTCGTCTTCTATATCTTCAAGTTCTCCTTGTTTTTCCGAGATAGCCGCATCGAGCGAAGCCTCCTGGGTCTCAAGCTCTGCCTGACTGGCTTCTAGAGCTACCTGCTCTTCCTCCAAGGAAACTTTGAGGGCTTCTACCTCCTCCTTGGCCGCCTGATAATTGTTCAAAACATTGCGGTCATAGGTATAGACAGCATTGATACTTTCCAGACGATTCAAAAAATCTGATATGGATCCAGATTCCAAGAGAATGGAAAATATATTGTCATCACTATTTTCATACATGTATTGAATACGGATCTTCATGGCAGCATACTGGCTGTCCACTGCCGCCTGAGCCTCTGCAATAGCTTCTTCTGTCGCGGCGATTTCCTCCTGGTTGGTGGCAATCTCATTCTCCAACTCGGTGATAGATGAAACGATAGATACCAGCTCCGAATCCAGATCTGCTATCTGTGACTGAAGCTCGCTTTGCTCCTCCTCAATCTGAGATACACTCCTCACCGCATCCGCCGGAAGAACCGAAGAAAGGGAAAATGCCGTCACTAGAAAAGCCGCCAGAATAGCCT
>CAVIOJ010000201.1:0-1899 GCA_963644225.1 Lachnospiraceae bacterium
AAGCAAGGGTAAAGAGGTGCCAACCAGATTTGAACTGGTGATAGAGGTGTTGCAGACCTTTGCCTTACCACTTGGCTATGGCGCCATATTTGCATCAGCAAGATGCATTATATAAAAAAGAAATACATCCGTCAAGATGTAAGTGACTCCGACGGGAATCGAACCCGTGTTACCGCCGTGAAAGGGCGATGTCTTAACCGCTTGACCACGGAGCCATATCGCATTGTAAAAAACGGAGAAGGAGGGATTTGAACCCTCGCGCCGGTCGCCCGACCTATACCCTTAGCAGGGGCACCTCTTCGGCCACTTGAGTACTTCTCCATAGTCGAATTAAATCAATATTCACAATGCACAAACAATTCTACTAAAACTATTTTTGTTTGTCAATGAAAATTTACATTTATCCTTGTTAAAAAATTTGAAATCTATTTTTTATATTCCAAAATAGCTGTTTCATAGAGATTATTTCCATGACAGTCTGCTACCACTATGACCGGAAAATTTTCAACCGTGATTTTACGGATAGCCTCTGCTCCCAAATCATCATAGCAAACAACCGTTGATTCTGTGATACATTTGGAAAGAAGCGCGCCTGCTCCTCCGACAGCAGCAAAATAAACAGCATGGTTTCTTACTACTGCATCTAAAACTTCTTTTGTTCTCTTTCCCTTTCCGATCATAGCTTTTTGTCCAAGATCTAAAAGGCGCGGCGCATATTTGTCCATACGACTTGCTGTGGTAGGTCCAGCAGAACCGATTGGTCTTCCTTCTCTTGCAGGTGAAGGTCCCATATAATAAATCGTTGCATCCTTGATTGGGATGGGAAGTTTTTCACCACGATCCAAGACTTCCATCATACGCTTATGAGCCGCATCTCTTGCCACATACATCTGGCCACTCAGATATACATAATCCCCAGCAGTAAGTTCTTCTGCAATTTTTTCTGTTATTGGTAATGTAATATTTTTTTCCATTATTAACCCTATTCCTTAGATAAGTAAAAAATTCTATAATTCCACAACTACATGGCGATTGACATGACAACAAATATTGACTGCAACCGGAAGTCCCGCAATATGCGTTGCATATGTATTGATATTAACTGCAAGTGCCGTGGTGCTTCCGCCGAGTCCTCCCGGTCCAATCCCCAGTCCATTAATTTTTTCAAGCATCTCTTTTTCCAAATCTGCCACCCATGGAATTTCTGGCTTCTGATTGAGATTTCTAGTAAGCGCCTGCTTCGCCATAATTGCTGATTTTTCAAATGTTCCACCAATTCCAACACCTACTACCATAGGTGGACAGGCATTCGGTCCCGCATCACTTACCGCCGTAAGAATAGCATTTTTAACACCTTCAATTCCATCGGCTGGCTTTAACATAAAGACCCGACTCATATTTTCACTGCCAAATCCCTTTGGAGCGAAAGTGATTTTTACCTTATCTCCAGATACTATAGAATAATGAATGACGGCCGGTGTATTGTCTTTTGTATTAACGCGCTCGATTGGATCACCTACAACTGACTTGCGCAGATAGCCATCCGTATAGCCCCGGCGCACGCCCTCATTGATGGCATCTTCCAAATTGCCGCCAACAAAATGTACATCCTGTCCGATTTCCATAAAGACAACTGCCATTCCAGTATCCTGACAAATTGGAATAGTTTCTTTGTCTGCAATCGTAAGATTTTCCTGCAACTGCTCTAATATCTTTTTTCCAAGAGGAGACTCTTCTTCTTTTGTCGCAGTTTTAAGCGCCTGATCCATATCATCAGACAAATAATGATTTGCCTGAATGCACATATCTGCAATTTTTTTTGTGATGTCCGCTACATCTATTTCTCTCATTAGGTTTTCTCCCTCTATTACCGACATTTTTCTTTAATTTATTATATAC
>CAVIOJ010000201.1:1909-6456 GCA_963644225.1 Lachnospiraceae bacterium
ATTATATACGCACGAGCCTTCATCAACAATGATTAATTTTTAAAGGTCTGCCATTTATTTAGACGAAAAAAACCTCCACCAGCAAATAACTAGAGGAGGTTTTCATTTTATCTCTTATTCTTCTGTATCCTGATTTTCTTCAGAACTTGCATCTTCCTGATTTTCTTCTGTTTCTTCAACAATCATATCTTCCTTGCGCACTTTTGCAATACTTGCAACAGTAACACCTTCCTCGATATTGATAAGTTTTACTCCAGAAGTAACACGACCAAGAAGTGCTGTATCATCTACTTTGATACGAATGATAATACCTTCGGTATTAATCAGCATCATCTCATCATCTTTATCAACAGCTTTACATCCAACCAGATTTCCTGTCTTTTCTGTAATCTTGTAGCACTTGACACCCTTACCACCACGGTTTTGCGGTGTGAATTCTTCTGTCAGAGTACATTTTCCAAGACCTTTTTCTGAAACGATCATCAGAGAATCACCCTGTGAAGCCAGCTGCATAGCAATGATTTCGTCATCATCTGATAAGTTCATACCGATAACGCCCATAGAAGTACGTCCTGTATTTCGAACGTCTGTCTCGTGGAAACGAATACACTGTCCATATTTTGTCACAAGGATAATGTCCTCATTATTGTCAGTAAGTTTTACTTCAATAAGTCTATCATCATCTCTTAGATTGATGGCAGCAAGACCAGTTTTTCTGATGTTTTCATAGTCTGTGATTTTGGTCTTCTTTACGATACCATTTTTGGTTGCCATAAATAGATACTGGCCTTCTGTATATTCCTTGATAGGAATCATGGAAGTGATTTTTTCATCCGGCTGCAATTGTAAAAGATTGACAATAGCTGTTCCTCTGGCAGTTCTCGAACATTCCGGAATCTCGTAAGCCTTCATACGATAAACTCTACCGGTATTGGTAAAGAACATCAGATAATGATGGGAAGTTGTCATCATCATCTCTACGATGTAATCCTCATCGATGGTTTCCATTCCCTTGATTCCCTTACCACCACGATGCTGACTCTTGAAATTGTCCACATTCATACGCTTGATATAACCAAGTTTTGTAAATGTGATAACAGTATTGGTAACTGGAATCATATCCTCCATGGAAATATCATACTCATCAAATCCGATAGATGTTCTTCTCTCATCTCCATACTTATCGGAAATAGCAAGAATCTCCTCTTTAATTACACCAAGTAATTTTTTCTCATCTGCCAAAATAGCACGTAACTCCGTAATCAATTCCATGAGATTTTTGTACTCTTCTTCCAATTTGGCTTTTTCCAAACCAGTAAGAGCACGAAGTCTCATCTCTACGATTGCATTTGACTGAGCTTCTGTCAGTGCAAAACGCTCCATCAACTGTTTCTTTGCTGTAGCAACATCAGCAGAACCACGAATAATCTTGATTACTTCATCTATATTATCAAGAGCAATCAATAATCCCTGTACGATATGAGCACGCTCTTCTGCCTTGTTCAAGTCATACTTGGTTCTTCTGGTTACAACATCTTTTTGATGAATCAAATAATAATTGAGAAGTTCAGCAAGATTTAAAACTTTTGGCTGGTTACCAACAAGAGCAAGCATAATAACACCAAAAGTATCCTGAAGCTGTGTATGCTTATAGAGAAGATTTAAAACAACATTTGGATTTACATCACGACGAAGTTCAATACAGATACGCATACCTTCTCTTGAAGATTCATCTCTTAAATCTGTAATTCCATCGATTTTTTTGTCACGAACCAACTCTGCAATTTTTTCAATCAAACGAGCCTTATTTACCATGTAAGGAAGCTCAGTAACAACGATTCTATTTTTTCCATTGTTCATCGGCTCGATTTCAGAAACCGCGCGAACACGAATCTTACCGCGTCCTGTACGATAAGCTTCATCAATTCCAGCATGACCTAAAATCGTACCACCTGTAGGAAAATCTGGTCCTTTTACAATATCAAGAAGTTCTTCGATTTCTGTCTCGCGATCAAATTCCACCTGATTATCGATGATTTTTACAACAGCATCGATAACTTCCTTTAGGTTGTGTGGTGGAATATTTGTAGCCATACCAACTGCAATACCTGTAGTACCATTTACCAAAAGGTTTGGAAAACGAGATGGTAAAACGGTAGGCTCTTTTTCTGTCTCATCAAAGTTTGGCATGAAATCAACAGTATCTTTGTTGATATCAGAAAGCATAGCCATAGAAATCTTTGAAAGTCTGGCTTCCGTGTAACGCATGGCAGCAGCGCCATCACCATCCACAGAACCAAAGTTTCCATGTCCGTCTACCAGTGGATATCTTGTAGACCAACTCTGAGCCATGTTAACAAGTGCTCCATAGATAGAAGAATCACCATGTGGGTGATATTTACCCATGGTATCACCGACGATACGGGCACATTTACGATGTGGCTTATCCGGACCGTTGTTCAACTCAATCATAGAAAAAAGAACACGTCTTTGTACTGGTTTTAATCCGTCGCGAACATCAGGAAGAGCACGGGAAGCAATAACACTCATGGCATAATCTATATAAGAAGTTTCCATGGTTTTTTTCAGATCTACTTCTTGAATCTGGTCAAAAATTGTATCATCCATTTATCAACATCCTCCAAATTAAATATCAAGGTTTTGCACATATTTTGCATTTTCTTCTATGAATTCACGACGAGGCTCTACCTTGTCTCCCATAAGAGTTGAAAATGTAACATCTACTTCAGATGCATTCTCTTCATTTACCAAAACACGTTTTAAAATTCTACGCTCTGGATCCATTGTTGTATCCCACAACTGCTCGGCATCCATCTCTCCAAGTCCCTTGTAACGCTGAATTTTATTATTTCCATCACGACCGATCTCAACAAGAATATTGTTGAGTTCTTCATCGCTATAGGCATACCACTCTTTTTTATTTTTCTCGATTTTGTAAAGTGGAGGTGTTGCAAGGTAAACATAACCTCCTCTTATCAAATCAGGCATAAATCTATAAAGGAAAGTAAGCATAAGAGTTGCAATATGCGCACCATCCACATCGGCATCTGTCATGATAATAATCTTATGATAACGAAGTTTTGAAATATCAAAATCATTGTGAATTCCAGTACCAAAAGCAGTAATCATAGCTTTGATTTCCGCATTGGCATAGATTTTATCTTCTCTTGCTTTTTCTACATTCAATATCTTACCACGAAGTGGCAAAATAGCCTGAGTTGCACGGTTTCTAGCCTCTTTTGCAGATCCACCAGCGGAATCTCCCTCGACTATGAAAATTTCACAGTTTTTAGGGTCCTTATCAGAACAATCAGCCAATTTACCAGGAAGAGAAGTTCCTTCAAGTGCAGTCTTTCTTCTTGTTAAATCTCTGGCCTTTCTAGCAGCCTCTCTAGCTCGCTGCGCAAGCAGCGTTTTTTCACAGATGGATTTTGCCACCTGAGGATTCTGCTCTAAAAAGTAAGTAAGCTGTTCACTTACAATACTGTCAACTGCTCCTCTTGCCTCAGAGTTTCCAAGTTTTTGCTTAGTCTGTCCTTCAAACTGTGGCTCCTCTATTTTTACACTGATAATAGCAGTAAGACCTTCTCTTATATCCTCTCCACTAAATGCAGTCTCATTTTCTTTTAAAATTTTGTTGTCTCTTGCATAATTGTTAAATGTTTTTGTAAGAGCACTACGAAATCCTGCTAAATGAGTTCCACCTTCTGGAGTAATAATATTATTTACAAATGAGTAAGATGAGTCATTGTAAGAATCATTGTGCTGCATAGCAACTTCTACATAAACTCCATCTTTTTCACCCTCACAATAAATAACATCCGGATAAAGTTCCTGATTTCCCTTATTTAAGTAAGTAACAAATTCCTTGATACCGCCTTCATAATGGAAAACACGCTCATTAACAGGCTCTTCTCTCTTGTCCTGCAAAGTTATTTTTAAATTTTTTGTAAGAAAAGCTGTCTCTCTCAGACGAACCTTTAAAGTATTAAAGTCGAAAACAGTGGTCTCAAAAATACTTCCATCTGGTGAAAAAGTAACCTTTGTTCCTGTTTTATTCTCATCACAGGTTCCAATTTCTTTCAAAGGATACATGGTTTTTCCACGCTCGTATCTCTGCTTATATATTTTTCCATCTCTACAGATTTCTACTTCCAACCAGTTAGATAAAGCATTTACAACGGAAGCACCAACGCCATGAAGTCCACCAGATACCTTGTATCCTCCACCGCCAAATTTTCCACCTGCATGCAATACTGTAAATACAACCTCAACTGCAGGAATACCAGCCTTAGAGTTGATTCCAGTAGGAATTCCTCGTCCATCATCTTCTACAGTAATGGTATTATCTTCATTGATTGCAACCATAATGTGACTACAAAATCCTGCCAATGCTTCATCAACTGCATTGTCAACAATCTCATATACCAAATGATGTAATCCACGTTCTGATGTACTACCAATGTACATACCAGGACGCTTACGAACAGCTTCAAGTCCCTCTAAAATCTGAATCTGATCTGCTC
>CAVIOJ010000202.1:0-12236 GCA_963644225.1 Lachnospiraceae bacterium
GTGCAAGAGAGGAGAAAAATATGTCTTTTACAGGTATGATGTTTCGCAAAATGGCGGGGAAGGGAGATGCCAAGCGAGATGAAAATTTGGTCCAGCCAGAGGATGTGACAGCAATTTTTGATATCAATTATGCCGGGAATTCGGATGAGTACAATTTGTTGGATGTCTATTATCCAAAGGATACCGATCAAGCGCTTCCAGTGATTGTCAGCATTCACGGTGGCGGTTATGTGTATGGGACAAAGCTTGTCTACAAGTACTATGGTATGTATTTGGCCGAGCAGGGATTTACCTTTGTAAATTTCAATTATCATCTGGCACCGGAAGCCAAGTTTCCTTCACAATTAAATGAAACTAATATGGTTTTTGAATGGATGGTAAAAAATGCCGAAAAGTACCATATGGATTTAAATAATGTCTTTTTAGTGGGAGATTCCGCAGGAGCCCAGATGGCAAGTCATTATGCAGCCATTGCAAGTAACCCTGACTTTGAAAAATTATTCCCATTTACTGTTCCAAGTGAAGTGAAGCTTCGTGCCATTGGACTCAACTGTGGTATGTATAAACTTTCTATCTACGACAAGGATGGCAATGTCAACAAGATGAACAAGTCCCTCTATGGAGATTATCTGGGTAAAAAATTTGATTTTTCCGATGAGAGAATTGATGTACTAGGACATATCACAGAAAATTATCCTCCAACATATGTTATGACTGCTTACTATGATTTCCTTCGGGAAAATGCAGAGCCTATGTATGAATTTTTAAGTGGCAAAGGCATTGATTGTAAGTGGAAATGTTACGGCAGTGAGGATAAAAAATACATGGCTCATGTGTGTCATGTCAATATGAATTTAGACGAAGCAAAAGAAATTAATCAGGATGAATGTGCTTTCTTTAGAGAGCATATGGCATAGATTTTTGATGAATATTAGGCGGCGGATTTTTTAGACTACTGCTTTGTTTAAGAGAAAATGAATTTTGAAAAAAGGAGAAGAAAATGGTAGAGATTACAGATGCAAGTGTGCAGGAATTTGAAAAAGATCACATCGCAAAAGTGCGAAAAGTGGCACCAGAGTGTACGGTACTTTTAAAGAGCAAGGGAGATTTCCCATTGGAGTCTGCCGGAAAGATTGCTCTCTTTGGAAGTGGTGCGAGAAGAACCATCAAGGGAGGAACAGGTTCTGGTGATGTCAATGTCAGAACTTTTACCACGATTGAGCAAGGCTTTGAAAATGCAGGCTTTGAGGTGGTAAGCAAGGCATGGATGGATGCTTATGAAGAACTTATGACTAGTGCAAAAAAGGCTTGGCTTGATAAACTCAAAGCCGAAGCAAAAGCCGCAGGAGTGGGTGGCATCATGTATTGCATGGGAAAGGTTATGCCGGAACCAGCCTACGATTTTCCTTTGGAAAGTGATGCCGATGTAGCTGTTTACGTGCTGTCTAGAAATTCTGGAGAGGGCGCAGACAGAACCACTGCCGAGGGAGATATCAATCTTTCACAGACAGAGATTCGTGACATTTTAGCTTTACAGAAAATGTACGACAAATTCCTTTTGGTATTAAATGTAGGTGGCTTGGTAGATCTTTCTCCAGTCAATTCCGTGGACAATATTTTACTCCTTAGTCAGCTTGGAACTCCTACAGGAGATGTACTTAGTGACTTGGTATTGGGCAAGTCTTATCCATCAGGAAAGTTGTCCATGACATGGGCTCCTATTGCAGATTATCCATCGACAGAAGGCTTTGGTGATTTGGACGATACCTATTACCGTGAGGGCGTTTATGTGGGCTATCGTTACTTTGATACAGTCGGAAAAGAAGTTACCTACCCATTTGGTTATGGACTTTCTTACACGACATTTTCAATTGACGCAAAGGATGTTTTTGCAGATGAAAAAGAAGTTACAGTTATTGCGGAAGTGACAAATACAGGAAAGACTGCCGGAAAGGAAGTAGTGCAGGTATATGCTTCCCTTCCAACAGGAGAGCTAGACCAGCCATATCAAAAATTAGTTGGCTATGCAAAGACAGGTGAGCTTGCAGCAGGACAGACAGAAAGTGTATCTGTAACATTTGCTACCAAGACCTTGGCTTCATTTAGCGAAAAAGAGTCTGCATATATCATGGAGGCGGGAGATTATGTACTTCGACTTGGAAACCAGTCTAGAGATACAAAAGCCGTAGCAGTCCTTACCTTGGACAAGCTTGCCATTTTGGAAAAAACAAAACATATCTGCCCAGGTTGTACATTCGAGGACCCTTCATATGAAGTTGTTGGCTTAGATGAAAAAGATGCAGAAAATGTAAAGACAATCGCTTTGTCTGCAGATAAATTTGAAACAATTACTTATAGCTATTCGGAAGTGATGGAGGAGATTCCATCTGGTGAGACCATTGATTTTTCCAAGGTTATTTCAAAAGAAAAGTCCATCGAGGAATTTGTGGCAGGACTTTCAGATGAGCAGTTAGCTGACCTTGCTCTTGGTAATTATCTTGATGTAGCAGAAGGCGGAATAGAATCTGTCGTTGGTGCAGCAGGATCTCATATTGCCGGTGCAGCGGGAGAATCTACATCCCGCTTAGAAGACGTAGGTGTAGGTGGCCTTTATATGGCAGATGGTCCTGCTGGACTTCGTATTGCCACTTCATATAAGGTGGTAGACGGAGAAATCAAGGCAAATGCCAATGCTTTTGCCAACTTCATGGAATTTTTGTCTGATGAGGAATTGCAAATGATGGCAGCTATGGCGCCAAAGCCATCAGAGGCAGAACTTACAGCTCCAGAGATTTATCAGTACTGTATAGCAATTCCTATCGGAACAGCTTTAGCACAGTCTTGGAACGATGAGGTAGCAGAAGCATGCGGTGATATCGTAGGAAAAGAGATGGAGATGTTTGGTGTTCATCTATGGTTAGCACCAGCGCAGAACATTCATCGTTCTCCACTTTGCGGACGAAACTTTGAGTATTACTCAGAAGAGCCAATCCTTAGCGGACGTACTTCAGCAGGTGTTACAAGAGGAGTACAAAAGCATCCGGGCTGTGGTGTTACCATCAAGCATTTTGCCTGCAACAATCAGGAGACCAACCGCTTCCTGTCCAACTCTGTTGTCAGCGAACGTGCTCTTCGTGAGATTTATCTCAAGGGATTTGAAATCTGCGTTAGAAATGCTAAGCCGGAGGCTATCATGTCATCTTACAACTTGATCAATGGAGAGCATTCTTGCAACAGCAGAGATGTCATCACCCACGCTTTGCGAGATGAGTGGGGACATGATGGTATTGTCATGACAGACTGGTTTGTGACCGGCGGTATGGGAAATGGTGCCCAGCATCGTGAAAATAAATATGCCCCAGCATTTGCAGCAGGTTGTGTAAAGGCCGGCAACAACCTTACCATGCCAGGAAGCTCAGCAGACAACAAGGATATTATTGATGCATTATCCAACAAAGATCACCCATATGCACTTACCAAAGCAGAATTGCAGCAGAATGCAATTACTGTTTTAAAAGAAGTCATCAAATTGAGAAAATAAAAAAAGAAAAGATCATTGCTGAAAATTAAATATTATATTTGATACAAAAGAACTAACAAATATGCTTTGCCGGATGTTATAATTTGGCAAAGCATATTTTTTTTTCAAAGAAAGATAAAAAGGAGAAAAGATAATGAATCAACATGTAGATAAAGCCATGGAATTAAGAAATCAGACACCCATGGTCAATAATTGTGCGCAGACTATTATGCGTACTTATGCAGACGAACTGGGGCTAACTGAGGACCAGGCGGCAGCACTTGGATGCAACTTTGGCGGTGGCATGAAATGCGGCGGCACTTGCGGTGCTATTACCAGTGGTCTGATGGTTCTAGGAGCTTTGGGGGTGGATTCACCCATGGCAGTCGGAGAGTTTAGAAGACGCATGGCGGACATGCATGACGGCCTGACTGACTGCGCAGCCCTTTTACAGGAAAATGCCAGAAAAGGTGGCGAGAAAAAGGCGCATTGTGATAATATGATTAAGCAGTCCATCGAATTGATCGATGAACTGACTGGCAATAAATAAGAAATGGAGCATACAAATGGATTTATCTGAAAAAATCGAAATTCAAGATTGCCCTCTATGTGATGGCCCGGGCCTTTTAGAGGAGGAAAATGGCTGTAGTTTTTATGTGTCTTGCTTGGACTGCGGCAGCCGCACAGTAAATATTGACTACAAGGATGCAGCCACACGCGAGGACGCAGCCAAACGCGCGGCTGATCTTTGGAATACTGGCAAGGTTATATCAAGCCATCCGGGAGAGTAAGGAAAAATATTCCTGCAAATAGGCGACAAATTCCTCTGCCAGTGGCGACAGATAAGGTTGTCTGTGGAGGACGATGTGTCTATACAAGGAAACTACAGGTGGTCTGCCGAGCTTTAAATTGTTCGCAGAATATGCTGGACGCCAGGTGATTTCTGGAACGACGGTATAGTAGCGTCCTTGGGCTGCCAATTCGCACTGTACATAGGAATTGTTGACTTCGCAGGCAGCAGAAAGTGACCGGATGACATAGCGATCCCAGATATCAGATAGCAGGGCACCCATCCTGCTGTCAGCAGAAGGGAGTACGCAGGGATTTTGGTATAGATCAGGCCTGGTGATTTCCTTTTTCCCATAAAAAGGATGGGTATCGGAAAAGGCAAGGCACATTTCCTCGCTTAAAAGCAATAGACCTTCTTTTATATCAGGATTTTTGTCCAATGTGATATATGGATCGGCGTCCAAAAGAAGATCTAAGTGGTCACTCATACAATCCAAAGGATATCCCGTTTTTACACTGATACTTACATCTGGATGTTTGTGATAAAAGCCGTCTAGTATGTCAGACAGAAGCTGAGAACATACGCTTACTCCAAGTGTGATATGCTTGTTCTTTTCGTCTTTTTTCTGGTCCAATGCCAGGCGTGCACTATCACAGGTGTCTACAATATGTTTGGCATAGTGGTAGAATATTTTGCCGTTTTCATTAAGAGTAATACGTTTTCCGTTTCGAGTAAATAAAGGATAACCGAGCTCTGTCTCCAAGTCTTGGATAGCTTTGGAGAGGGCAGGTTGAGCTATAAATAGATTTTTGGCCGCACTTGATATATTTTCAGTTTTGCATACTTCTACGAAGTAGAGCATCTTTTTTTCTGTAATCATGGATTGTTCCTCCAATTTCCTTATAATAAAAACATTATAACATATACCAATCATATATTGGAATCGTGATAAGAGGGAAAATATAATTGGTTTATTTAACGAAACTAATGTATAAGGAGGAAGTTACAGCGGAGGAGACGGTTATCTCTAGAACCCATATGGCTTTAGTAGGATCGACTCTTAGTGCAGGAAATGGGGAAACTTCTTTTTCAGATTATCTGGAGAAGAAAAATGACATGACTGTGGATGTCTTTGCAAAAGAGGGCGCAACCATCACAGGAGATGGAGCCATGGAGTATATTATTGTATATGCCAAGGAGCATTATGGTTGCCCTGTTATGTTCTATACGGGAACCAAGTACGATAGCGATCAGTATGCTAAAATGGTAGAACTTACCAAGGAAATTCAGGATAAATGGGATATTGGAATCATCAATATGTGGGATGAGTTGGATACAGACATTCCAGAGTACAACTACTACATGGCAAATGGAATTCATCCAAACCGTGCAGGATATCTGGATTGGTGGACTCCATTCTTCGAACAGGAGATTACAGAATATTTAGGACTCTAAATTTTATCTCCTAAGCATTAAATTGGACTGGGAGATTTGTCATAAAAATGTTAGCAAGCTATACAATAAAAGGCGAAAATGAGGAAATAAATATCGAAATTATCCGCTCCAATCGTCGAACCATGGCAATAGAGATTAGGCCAGATGGTAAGACTTTGGCTCGTGTCCCAAAGAGAACTTTTGATTATAAAATCAAGCAGTTCTTATCGGAGCACGAGGCCTGGATTCTAAGAAAGCATGACCAGGTGATGAAACGCCTGCAATTGCGCCAGAATAACACATATTCTATTCCTTCATGGGATAGCCTCTCGGCTCAAGATAAAAAACATGCCAAAGAAAAAATTGTTGCTCGAGTGGAATACTTTGCAAGCCTTATGGACATTGATTATGGCAATATATCCATGAAAAATCAAAAGAGTCGGTGGGGGAGTTGTAGTAGTAAAGGAAATTTAAATTTTAACTACCGTCTGGCGTATCTGCCAGATGAACTCTTAGACTACGTTGTGGTACATGAGCTTTCTCACCGCCTCCATATGAACCATTCCAAGGACTTTTGGAGTGTAGTTCAAAGATACGATGCAGATTACAAATTGCATCACAAGATACTTCGTGAGACAGGAATCGAGTAGGCTATTGATCTCTTTACTTGACTGGCCATGTTTATTACCCTGCCCTGTAAAGACGACTAAACTCCCGTTCCCATCTCCTTGGCTTATCCGGCTTTGTAAGAGGCCCTCAAATGTAACTTTATTATTGCGTTGCAAAATAAATATTGTGTGGCCCCAACCACAAGATGCCAAAATTTTATAAAAAAATACCCCAGATTAGTTATGTGCTGAGTATAGCGAAGCGATAGCACATAACCCATCTGGGGTATTTTAATTTTTAATCAACCATCACGGCATCTTGGGGTTGGTCTTATAACCCCATCTAGTTCATATAAGCCTCGTACAAATCCGGATCCACAACTTCTTTGATTTGCTCATAGACACCTTCGGCAGCCTTGCGAATTTCCTGGCGCTCTTCATCGGTCAGTGTGATGATTTCTGTTCCACTGGCTTCGATGGTAGCAATCTTGTCTGCAATTCTCGAATCAGATTGTTCTCTGGCATAGGTAAGGGCAGTGGCAGCTGCCTGATTCATGATTTCCTGTTCTTCCTCTGATAAATCCTGGTAAAATTCATCATTTACAATAAGTGAGATCAAATGTGGCAAGTGATTGGTCTCGATGACATAATCCTGTTGCTCGTAGAGGTTGTTGCTTACGATAACCTCGTAAGGATTCTCCTGGGCATCAATGGTATGCTGCTGTAGACCAATATAAACCTCACTAAAACTCATAGGAGTAGGGCTGGCCCCGATGGCCTTCCAAAAAGCAAGATGGTAAGAGTTTTCCATGGTACGTATTTTTTGTCCCTTAAAATCAGAAAAACTGCTGACTTTTTTGTTGGTGGACATAACACGGAAACCTTGGTCTGCCATGCCGAGCAGGTGATAACCACCTTCGGTATAGACATCACTTACCAGACTATAAAATTCTGGGTCGTCCAATTTTTCACGACATTGGTCTAAGGAATCGAAGACGCATGGCAAATCAAATACTGCCAAATCCGACATGAAGGTAACCTGCGGTGCTGTATTTTGTACTACAAATGGGATATCGCCGTCGGCACATGTCTCAAGCAAATCACGATCGCCACCTAAAGTAGAGTTGGCATATACTTGAATTTGCATTTTTCCGTCACTGAGTCTTTCCACTTCTTCGGCAAATTTTTCAGCGTAGAGCTGAGTTACAGTGTCTTCCGGACTGGCAGTGGCAAGAGGCCAGGCGTAGCGCTGTACTTCGTCTTCGCTATCTGAGCATCCTGTAAGCAAAAGTGTTGCTAAGGTCAATCCACCGATAAGTCCGGTTATGAGACATTTTTTTCTTGTATTTTTATCTTTTAAAAAAATTCTTTTCATGCTACCTCCTAGACTATAACAGACACATTGATATCGCAGGGATAAAGGTAATAAGAAGCAGTGCAACCAGGAATAGTCCAATCATTGTCATTGCTTTTTTTGCAATATCCATAACAGGTACGTCAGTAAGTGAACTTGCAACGAAGAGGTTCACTCCGATTGGAGGTGTAACAAATCCGATGGCAAGGTTTACAACCATGATGACACCAAACTGAATTGGATCCATGCCGATTGCTTCTACGATAGGAAGTAAAATCGGTGTTAAAATCAAAATTGCTGGTGTAGTATCCATAACCATTCCTACGATCAGAAGGAAGACATTTAAAACCAAAAGGATGGCTACAGGACTGTGGAAGTTGTCTAAGATAAAGCTGCTAACAGTCTGTGGCACCTGCATCAGGGTCAATACACGAGAAAATGCAGTAGAGGCTGCCAGGATAAAAAGAATCGGTGTAAAGGTCTTGATAGCCTCCACAAAGATTCCCCATAAATCCTTGAGTTTTATGCTCTTGTAGATAAAGAAACTAACGAAAAGAGCATAGAAAACTGAAATAACGGCGGCTTCTGTCGGAGACGCAACACCGGAATAGATACAACCTAAAATAATCACAGGACTAAGCAGGGCAAAGAAACTTTCTTTTAATACTCCAAGAAGTCCCATGTCATGGAGCTTTTTTACTTCTGCATTTATGCGGACACGGTCTTCTCCATTTTTCTTGCAGTAAACGATAGCGTAGAGCATGAGGAGCAAGCCAATTAAGAGACCCGGAACAATTCCAGCTAAAAACAGGTCGCTGACTGAGGCACCAGATGCCATGCCATACATGATAAATGGAATACTAGGAGGGATGATAACTCCCAGTCCTCCAGCTACAGCAACAAGAGCAGTAGAGAATGTCAAATCATAGCCCAAACTGGTTAAAATCGGAATGGTCATACTGCCGACAGCGGCAACAGTAGCAGGAGCGGATCCGGAGATGGCTCCATAGAATAGACATGTTACTACGACAGCACAAGGCATTCCGGCAGTGAATTTGCCAAGGAAAAAGGCAAAGACATCAAATAATTTTTTTGAAATACCACCTTTTGCCATGATGATTCCGGATAGGACAAACATAGGAACTGCCAAAAGTGGGAAGGAGTCTAGTCCTCCAAACATGGCACGAATGAGATATTTGGCCCCGACGGTAAAAGATGGGTCGAAAATTGATGGAAGCACTGATGCAATACCAAGGGAAATTGAAACAGGAATTGCAATGATAAGTGCAATGACAAATATAATAAATAAAACTGCAACTGGCATTTACTTTTCCTCCTCATTTGACTTGGTAATGGATCTCACGCGATTGTCGATACCGGCATTTGCATGAAGGATGTCTTCGGCATCATCGGCAATATTGGCCTCGATGTAAGATTCCGGTGTATTGCGCTCCGGATGGGCTGGGTCATAGACATTTTCACCTCTGGCAATACGAAACTCGATAATCCATCTCTGTAAGATACGAAAGGCTACCAGGATAAAAGAAATCAATGGGGCAGCCTGAATATAGTACATAGGAATTCCGCAGGCCGGAGATACCTGACCGCTTTTTACGGCAGACATCATATAAGAATAAGCAAATGGAATCATGTACAAAAAGAAGATGAATTCAAAGGTGTGGTTGACTACCTTAAAGATTGCGCGGCCACGTCTCGGAAACATTGCAACAAACTGTTCAATTTTGATGGATAAGCATTTTTTGCTGCAGTAGCTGACACTTAAAAATCCGCTCCAGATAAAGAGATATCTGGTCAATTCTTCTGACCATGAGAGGCTCATGCCAAGAACATAGCGGCAAAATACCTGAATGCCCATGATAAGAACCATAGCGATTAGAAAAATAATGAGGATGAATTCTTCAAGATATTCATCAAGCCAATGAAGTACTTTCTTCATGATGTCCCCCTTTGTAGAAAAAAAGAGCCAGCCGTTTTGCAAAAAACTCGTGGTCAACGACTGACTCTTGGTTTTGATAAAATTTTACATTGCGTCGTGGAGAAGTGCAAGTACTGTGTTCAAGTTTTCTGCTTCCATCTGTCCTGGTGCAGAAACTTTTCCAACGGCACCAAATGTCATGGAAGAACCAAATGCTTCTCCGCAAAGACGGCTGATAACGCCAGTTCCGGCCATAGACATGGTGATGATTGGACGGTCTGCGTAGTTGGTATACATCTCCTCTGTTGCAGCAAGGAGTGTAAGCACATCCTTTTTGCAGGTTGGCATAACTGCAATCTTTGGAATGTCAGCGCCCATATCCTGCATCTTGCGCAAGCGGTAGATGATATCTGACTTTGCAGGAGTCTTGTCAAAATCATGGTTTGAAGCGATAACTTTTACTCCAGCTGCGTGAACCTGATCGATGATGTTGCTTACAACATTATCTCCGGTAAAAATCTCGACATCTACAAAATCAACGTATCCAGACTGTGCAGCCTTTACGTTTAATTCGGTATAGTAGTCGGCATCGATGGCTTTTTCTCCACCTTCCTTTGATGTACGGAAGGTCATAAGAAGTGGCTTTTCACCTAAAACTTCACGAAGTCCTGCTAAAACTTCTTCTACTTTTTCGTAGTTAAATACATCTTCGAACCAGTCTACACGCCACTCAACTACGTCATAGGTTACGCCTGCAAAAGATTTTGCAGCGTTTAGGATATCTTCTTTTGTTACCCCAACGATTGGGATGATAATCTTTGGTGCTCCAGCACCGATTTCAATATTTCGAACTTTTACAGTATTCATTTTGTTCTCCTTTGTAATATATCTCTTTTAAGCGTTTGCTTCCTGGCTGTCAATCATTTTTGAGTAACGGAGGTTAACATAGAGACCAAGGATAACACCTACAGCGGTAAGTACGATGTTCATTGTCATAACGCCGCTTGGGCTCATCTTTGATGCTGCAGTTAAAAGTGTGTAGTTGCAAAGAGAAGAAGCAATCATTACAAGTGCGGTAACAGTACCCTTGATCTTAGGGAAAATCATGTTACATACAGAGGTTACGATCTGAAGCAATCCGCCTGCTCCAGCCCATCCGATGATGAATGCGCCTGCAATCATAAGTGTCTGGCTCTGTCCCATCAAAACAACGATCAAAGTTGCAAGACAGATTGCTGGGTATACAACGATGAAACGAACGTCTTTGATGTACTTGGTAAGGAATGCAGTAACAACAAGTGCAATCAATGTACCAGCTGAGTAGTAGGTCTGCATAACTGATGGATCAGCCCAGCCTACGTTTTCTTTTGCAAAGTTCTGTGCGCAGTTCAACCACAACTGGAAGGTTCCTGTACAGGTAAATCCGATTAAAATCATAGCAATTGATTCAACAGAGAAGTGGGTATGCTTTAAGCTTGCAATCAAGCCTTCTTTTTTGCCTTCTGATTTTGCATCTCCGTCTGGAAGTGGACAGAAGATGATGAGTACTAAAAGTACGATGTAAAGGATACCACATCCATAGAATAATGTGTTGTAGCTTGTAAGGCCAGTTGCTGTTGTAGCAACGGTAGCACCAAGTACGAATGGAAGAATCATCTGAGCGATAGCGATGAAGAACTTGATTCCCATGGTTGCAACACCTGGAGCCTTGTATAAAACTTCAGAAACACCAGGATAAATTCCAGTATCAAGGAATGAGTTTGCGATACCACCGATGATTGCACATACATAAGCAATCCAGTAACCGCCGTTTGCACCAGCATTGAAAGCGAATGCAAGTCCAATCAAATAAACTGCATAAGAACCGCTTCCGATGATCATTGAAACGCGACGTCCCAACTTGTCTGATAAAGGTCCAGCAAATGGAAGAGCTACCAAACGTCCCAATCCAAGTGCTGCTGAGATAGCAGTGATGGCCATTGCCTCAACGCCCCAAGAGGCTGCCAATGATTCTTTGATTACGGCCTGTCCCAAGATAGAACATCCAACACCGTGAATGAAGTAGTTCAAGTACATTACGATAAGACTAGGTAAATACTTTTTGTTCATAACGATCTCCTTTAATAAAAGATAATTTTCTTTGTTCTGTCACAAACGAAAGAAATGTTTCTCTGTGCCTTGTCTAATTTTTAACAAAGCTTTTATGATAATATTTTAACAAGGCAGACATATAACGTCTAATGCAATTTGTGTAAAAAATCAATGCACCCAATGCATCAATATAGTATAATCTGTGTATAAATACACGAAAATGCATATGTGGGCCCTTGCGACTCATGTATTCACGCTGGCTACTGCCCCACAGCCTGCGGTGGGCTGCTTATGAAATCTTGGCGTCTGGGGCTGGTCTTGTGGCCGGGGCTAGCGGTCCCTGCTTCACTTTGGTCTTGGGGACTTGCTATCCTAAGGCCTGTAAGGTGTTGTGGGATATGGTGCCTGGGGCTGGCCGAAGCCTTGGATGGGCCAAACATTTCGGGCGAATTGCGTGAATTTGTTAGGTATCGATTTGAGGCTTGGGGTTTGTGTACATTTAA
>CAVIOJ010000203.1:0-2821 GCA_963644225.1 Lachnospiraceae bacterium
CCTCTTCGATCAAATCAAGGCGCTTCGTACTGGCCGCCTCAATCAAATGATAATGGTATCCAGAAGTTGCACTGCTGAGAACACCGGATTGGCTATTTTGCAAATTTTCAACAAACTCCGCCACATCTTGTCTGGACCGAATATCCATCTCCGCGCTAACTCGGCCATATACCCGGTGGCTGATGCTGATATTTTTTACAATACCGCCCAAATCTACGATAAGATTCAACTCCTCCGCGGCACGGCTTTCATCATGGCGCACCTTGAATTCACGCATGCATCCGCTGTCCTGCTTTATGATATATCCCTTGGTGGTAGAAAGTATCCCCGGCGCAGATGCACGAATCACTGCAAGGTCCTGGACAATTACCTGCCTGCTCACGCCAAACTGCTTGGCAAAAGTTCGCGCAGGGATGGGATCATTTGCTCCCTTTAATATAGATAGGATTTCTTCTCTTCTCTGTGCTGTATCCATATAATTCCTCTTCCAAAAAATTTCTTTTTTAATTTTAACATAATTATGTTCACTTTCAACTTCTACCCTTCACAAAATTCATGTACATATCTTGCCCTCTTCCGTATTTTTCTATAAATTTTTACAACCCCAATTGCTATCCGCGTCATCTAATCTTGACACAAATTTAACTCCCCCGTTAAAATTAACTGGCAAAGCGAAAAATTAAGGAGAATACTATGTTACAAGCGAAAATAAAGGATAACGAACTTGCCAACCAGATGATCCAACTCATCGTTCCCATAGCCATACAGCAATTTATGCTTGCGCTTGTCAGTGCTACAGATGCCCTGATGTTGGGATTTGTAGACCAGGCTTCCCTGTCTGCCGTCTCACTGGCCGGTCAGATTCAGTTTGTACTCAATTTGTTTATCTCAGGAATTGCTGCAGGTTGCGGCATCATGATTGCGCAATATTGGGGGAAAAAGGATGCATCTTCCATCGAAAAGGTTATGCCAGTTGCCCTCTATACCAATCTGATTTCCGGCAGCATTTTTACAATATTAGCACTTGCCATTCCCGAAAAACTCATGCAAATTTTTACAAACGAAAAGGATCTTATCGCAAATGGCACCATGTATCTTCGAGCAGTGGCTTTTTCCTATCTTCTATGCGCCCTGTCCCAGATTTATTTGATCCTTTTAAAAAATATCGGCTACGCTAAGCTAAGTTCTAAAATATCCTCCACTGCCGTGATCATCAATATCTGCATGAACACAGTTTTGATCTTTGGCTTTTGGGGATTTCCCAGGCTTGGAATTGTAGGTGCTGCCTATGCCACAGTAATCGCCAGATTTGTGGAATTCGTCTGGGCATACATTGCAGTAAAAAGACTCGGAAAAGTAGCCATTCGTTGGAAGGGTATTTTTTATACAGACAAATTTTTAACAAAAGATTTTTGGAGATATACCACACCTGTTCTTGGTGCCGCTTTGGTCTGGGGAATCGCCTTCGTGCTCTACTCTGTCATCTTAGGGCACATGGGAAGTGATGCCGTCGCTGCCAATTCCATTGCCAGCATTGTAAAAAGTATGGTGCAATGTGTTATTCGTGGCATTAGTGCAGGCGCGGGAATTCTGATAGGAAATCTCCTTGGTTCAGGGCAATTGGATAAAGCAAAGGAATATGGTGGCAGAATCACTCGTCTTGCTATCTTTGTCGGCATCATTACCGGCTGCATTCTGATGCTTTTGTCTCCAATCATCTCCCGCCTGGCCCCTATGTCGGATACCGCCAGGGAATACTTACAGTTTATGATGATTGTATTGGGATTTAATCTGATGGGACAAGGAGTCAACACCACGGTTCTAGACGGAATCTTTTGTGCCGGTGGTGACTCGAAATTTGATATGAAGGGAAATTTAGGCGCAATGTGGTGCTTTTCTGTGCCTCTTGGATTTATCGCAGCCTTTGTTCTCCACGCACCAGTCTGGCTAGTCTACATCATCATCAGCCTGGATGAGATTGTAAAACTGCCAGCAGTCTATATTCACTACAAAAAATATATCTGGGTGAAAAATATAACGAGATAAGCATCCAAAAATTTTAGCCTGCATTATACACGCCTTGTTTACCTTTTCTTAACATAACTTCTTTATCATAAGAATCGTCCAAATTTTTGAAAATATTTTTTAAAAGGTATTTTTCAAGATGACACAAATTAATTAAACTAGTCATATTATTTTTAAGGAGATTATCATGAAAAAAGAAGTTTGCGTAATAACAGGTGGCGGCAGCGGTATGGGACTTGCAGCTGCAAAATATATGCCAAAAGAAAAAATCATTCTTGTAACCGGTCGAACAATGGCCAAATTAGAAAAGGCTGTAGAGGATTTAAAAGAGGCTGGCTACGAAGCTTACGCCAAGACATGCGACACTTCCGTCCGCTCTCAGGTCCAGGAATTGGCAGCATACGCATCAGAACTCGGGGAAGTAAAAAATGTAATCCATGCTGCAGGACTATCTCCAGCCATGGCAGATCCAGAAAAATTGCTCAGAGTCAACGCCCTGGGAACAGTCTACATCAACCAGGAATTTTCAAAAATCATGAATCCTGGCAGTGTAATCGTAGACATCTCATCTAACTCTGCCTATATGATTCCAGGATTTTTGGCAAATAAAAAGACCTTCGCTCTGGCCGATTCCAACGAAGATCTTTTTCTTAAAAAATGTATGAAATTACCAAAAATGTTGAAAGACGACTACAAATCCTCTGGCTTGGCTTATGGCCTGTCAAAAAAATTCGTCATCTGGTATGCGGCCAAGTGTGCCTTTGATTACGGTCCAAAAGGTATCCGTGTTTGCTCT
>CAVIOJ010000203.1:2831-17777 GCA_963644225.1 Lachnospiraceae bacterium
TGCTCTTTAAGCCCTGTACTAATTGCCACCGACATGGGAAATCTGGAAGCCAAAGAAGGGGGCTCTCTTCTTGATACAGCGGCCGAAAAACGCATGGGCAAGCCTGAAGAGCTTGGCTTTGCCATCGCATCTGTAGCAGACGAGCGAAACGGCTATCTAGCCGGTGTTGACGTTCTAGTCGATGGTGGTTCTACAGAAGGACGAAATTTCACATCTTCTTCCCACAAAACGCCCTGCAAAGAAAGCTGATCTAAGAAAAGATCATGGAAAGTCATGGTACCACCATGTACTTCTTTAGTAAGTTTTGCCGCAACCTCCCCTGCTTTTCCCATAAGATTGCAGGAAGCGGCAACACTTTTTGCTGATGTATCTACAGATAAAAAAGTAGCGATTGCTACCGTAGACATACAGCCACTTCCCGTAATATTAGACATCATAGGATGCCCAAACTCACAGGACTCTATATCCCTTCCATCCGTAATCCAATCAGTTGGGCCGGATGCTACTAGAATACAATGTAAGTCTTTTGCCAATTGTTTTAGCTTTATTGGATCTAAATTTTTATCTGCTGCATCCACACCAACTGCCGTATTATGCTGTTCCATCAAGGCCAGCATCTCAGAGTAATTTCCCCGAATACAGGTTGGATTAATACGCCGGATTAGCTCCATACATTTTTCCCTGCGATAGGAAGATGCTGCTACACCAACTGGATCAAGCACGATTGGATGTCCCAAATCGTGTGCCTTTTTTCCAGCCAAGAACATGGCATCAAGACATTCGGTCGCACCCAGATTACAGACGAGGGCATTCGCTCCCGCCGTAATCTCTTCCACTTCATTTTCATGGTGCGCCATGGTAGGCGATGCCCCAAGGGCTAAAGCCAGATTGGCACAATCATTCATGGTCACCGTATTTGTGATACAGTGGATGAGTGGGTGTGAGTTCTTTATTCTATTTAGATATCTTCTAATCTCTGCATCGTTTTTCATATGAACTCCAGATAAAAGTTATTCTTTCAGGCTTGCCTGCATCCGTCCCAAGACCCCTGTCTTTTTTAGTGACACCGTAATTATAATAGCAATCAATGTGCCGCCACAGGTGCTGATTAAAAATGGAATGACAAAGGTAAAGATTGCTGCTGCCTCATTACCCATTACAAAATAGGCAATCGGATAGGAAAGCATACCTCCTAAGATACCGGTTCCTACAACTTCGCCAATGTAGGCAAATGGCAGTTTCTTTCCATATTTATACATTAGTCCACCCAAGAGTGCTCCACACATACTGCCCGGAAAGGCAAGCGGACTTCCTAAACCGATAAGATTACGAATGAGGGATGCGATAAATGCCTGTGCCAATGCCCACCATGGTCCAACCGTCACAACGCATAATATATTTACCAGATGTTGGATCGGCGCACATTTAGAGCCGAAGACCGGAAAGGAAAACAAACTTCCTACAACGGCAACGGCTGCCATAAGGGCAGTTAGTGTTAATTTTTTTAAATTTACTTTTTTCATGATGATCTCTTCTTTCCGGAGACACCATAAAATCAGGGTCTCCTAGTTTGTTTTTACCCTACTTGCAATTTTGTCAGCGATCAGGCAGAGAAGAATCGTGATTGCCATATCAGGCAAGGTATTTCCCACCGGTGTATCCACCTGCATCAAGAGGCGATAAGCAATAAATCCAATCAGCCAAATGAAAAGATTTTTCCAGTCAAAAGATTGGTCAAAAGCATCCGCTTTTTTTAGAATAAAATAATCAGCAATCTGTACAGCGATCATTGGAGCAAAAACAGAACCGATCAAATACAAAAAGTCTGTAATGTTATCCATAGGATAGACGATTGCGGCTATTGTTCCAATTATGGTAACGATAAGTGCCGCCCATTTTTCTTTGATCTTATCCGAAATGGAAACCGCTGATACACCTGCAGAATAGGCATCCAAAAAGGTCGTTGTCACGGTTGAAAAAACAATGATTAAAAGTCCGACGAGGCCAAGACCTGTCTTTAACATAATCTGAGCAATATCATATTCGCCTGTATAAATAGCAGCTCCCATACCGATCATATACATAAAGATGCTGACTATGCTGTAGGTGATTACACTGGCTAATGTTGCTGCAAAAGGCTTCTCGGCTTCTCTGGTATAATCACTGATAAGTGGTAACCATGAAAGTGGCATGGCTACAGCCAGCTCCACTGCCGCTCCAAAAGTCAGGCTTCCATCATCCACCATAGGCGCTGCCGCCTGAGTGCCAAAGAAAATAACCTTAAATAAAATCAAAGACAAGATAAATAAGGCAGCCATGGCAATCGTATTAATTTTGCCTAGATTGGTCAGTCCTATGATGATCCAAAGAGCGATAAGGGCGCCAATGACAAGTGCCCAAACCCAGAGTCCGGTATGTAACATGCCATCCGCAGCCAATGCCCCATCATAGATCATGATTGCTGTCCAGCCTATGAGCTGTAGTACATTTAAAAAGGCAAACAAAAGACTTCCCTTACTGCCAAAACTCATCTTTACTGTTTCCATGGCACTCTTTCTTTCTTTTGCCCCGATCATACCGGCGGCAAACATCATAAGACCACCGATCAAGTGTCCCAGCAAAATAGCTGCCATCGCCTTGCCAAAGCCTAACGGGGCAAAATATGTACCAGTTAAAATTTCAGCCAGAGATACCCCTGCGCCAAACCATATCAAGCCGTTTGAAAAAACGGAAGTTCTATTATCTTTCATCTGTATACTCTCCTTTGATTGCAAATGCATGATTCATAGGTCCGCTTCCTTTTCCAAGATCAAGACCTGCCGATAAGGCTTTTGAAATATAATTCTTCGCATACTTTACTGAAGTTTTAAGATCATAGCCTTTTGCTAAATTACTTGCAATTGCCGAGGAAAGTGTGCAGCCGGTACCGTGTGTATTAGGATTGTCGATCCTTTTACCATTGAACCATACTGGCTCCTGTCCCTGCTGCCATAAAAGGTCATTGGCATCATTTAACTGATGACCGCCCTTTAAAAGGACACTGCATCCAAAGGACTCACAGATGATTTTTGCTGCTTTTTCCATATCCTTATCAGATTTTATCTCCATATCTGAGAGAACTTCTGCTTCCGGAATATTTGGTGTGATTACCTTTGCAAGAGGTAATAATTTACTTTTCAAGGTACTAATGGCATCCTCGCTGATAAGTCTTGCTCCGCTCGTAGCCACCATAACAGGATCTACGACAATGTTTTTTGCCTCATAGCCTGTCAGTTTGTCGGCAATGATCTCGATCAATTGGCTTGATGCGACCATGCCTGTTTTGATGGCATCCGGATAAATATCCGTAAAAATACAATCAAGTTCCTCTGCCAAAAACTCTGGAGTAACCTCCATAATACTCGTAACGCCGGTTGTATTCTGGGCAGTCAAAGCCGTGATGGCACTCATGGCATATACGCCATTTGCTGTCATCGTCTTAATATCTGCCTGGATGCCGGCGCCTCCACTGGAATCACTTCCAGCGATTGTTAATGCTGTGTACATATATTCTTCCTCCTTACACTTTTTCGCATTAATTTTATATAGCGACCTAAGGTGGTGCCCCCAATCTGCCGCTGTAATTTATCTATAACTCACCACTTTTTTAATGGCGAAATTATATACATTTTTCTAAGATGTCATCCATCATATGACGCAAACTTTTCGTCTCTGCCTCGATATCATGGCTGGCAAAAATACCACTGACAACTGCAACTCCTGCCATCTTTCTCCCCTTTAGGGAATAAAGATTGCTGGCATTTATCCCACCGATTGCCACGACCGGTATGGATACGCTTTCACAGATCTCTTGAAAAAGATCAAGTGTCATGGGCTTGGCATCTGCCTTGGTACTGGTGCCAAATACCGCACCACTCCCCAGATAGGTCGCGCCAGCCGCTTCTGCCGCTCTCGCCTGCTCTATAGTTTTTGCAGTCACTCCGATGATGGCCTCTTCTCCAAGAATTTGTCTGGCCGATTCAAGTGCCATATCTCCCTGTCCGATATGCACTCCATCCGCCCCCACTTCCTTTGCCAAGGCAACATCATCATTTATGATAAGCGGTACCTGATAGCGATGACAGATTGCAAGAATCTCTTTTGCTTCCTGTAGAAAAAGTTCTCTTTCTAAATTTTTTTCCCGCAGCTGAACCATGGTTACACCGCCTTTTAAGGCTTTTTCTACCTGTTTTGCTAAAGTTTCATCCCCTAACCATGCTCGATCGGTAATAGCATATAGTTCAAGTTGTTCTCTTTTAAATTTCATCTCGTTCCTCATAATTTTTGGCGTTTTTTCTGTATTGAAATGGATTTTCCCATAAAAAAATACGCAGAGACCAACGTTTGACGATCTCTGCGCACAAAAAATACAACACTATCTCCCTACGTTGGCATTATCCAAATCAGGTTACGGGTCAAAGCCTTTCGCTTACTCTCAGCCTGCCTATCTGCAAGCTCCCCTTTTTCATATTTAAAATGTAAACCTTTTAGGCAACAAACCTATTATAGTCCTTAACCTAAATTTTTCAAGTAAAAATTTGAGGTTGATGCAAGCACACCAGACAAATATGCCGATGCACTAGATTTCAAAATATCTCTTTGCATTTTTATAAGAGACTCCCTCTACAATCTTCTGTAGAGACTTGTCATCTGCTGGATACTCTCCGTTTTCTACCCAGCCACCAATCAATTCGCATGCAATACGACGGAAATACTCGTGTCTGGTATAAGAAAGGAAACTTCTCGAATCAGTCAGCATTCCGATAAAGTTGCCAAGAAGTCCCAAGTTTGCAAGAGATGTCATCTGATCAATCATACCGGTCTTGTTATCATTGAACCACCAAGCTGAGCCGTGCTGGATTTTGCCAACTGCTTCTGATGACTGGAAGCATCCGATGATAGTTCCGATGGCTGCATTATCAATTGGATTCAGTGAGTAGACAATCGTCTTTGGAAGTTCACCTGTATACTCGAGTTCATTCAAGAAATCTGCCAGTTCATTGATTGGTGCGCTGGTTGAGATGGAATCAACACCACCATCCGGTCCAACTGCCTCAAAAATACGGCGGTTGTTGTCACGCTTTACACCATAGTGCAACTGCATAACCCAGTTTAATCTGTGGTACTCTTTTCCTAAATGCATGAGAAGTCCCATCTTGTACTTGCCGATTTCTTCACGGCTAAGCTCTGCTCCAGACATCTTTTTAGCAAATACTTCTTCTACTTCGGCATCTGTAGTCTTGGCATAAGCTACATATTCCAAGCCGTGATCAGATACACAGCATCCTGCTTCTGCAAAAAATTCCATACGCTTGGTAAGGGCTGCCTTTAAATCAGCAAATGTCTTGATTTCCATATCAGCTGCTTTAGCTAATTTTTCAATATAAGAGACATACTCATCTTTTTCGATGTTGACTGCCTTGTCAGGTCTCCAAGAAGGAAGAACCTTGACAGAAAAAGTCTCATCAGAAGCAATCATCTTGTGCCAACGAAGATCATCAATTGGATCATCAGTAGTTCCAATCATCTCCACATTAGAATCCAAGATCAACTGTCTTGCAGACATATTTTTAAGTTTCTCATTACACAGATTCCATACTTCCTCAGCTGTATCGCCATTTAGAGCTCCTTCATAGCCAAAATATCTCTGGAGCTCAAGGTGAGACCAATGATAGAGAGGATTTCCGATAGCCATCTCAAGAGTCTCCGCCCACTTCTGGAATTTTTCACGATCAGAAGCATCGCCTGTGATATATTTTTCCTCGACACCATTAGAACGCATCTGACGCCACTTGTAGTGATCTCCTCCAAGCCACACCTGGGTAATGTTGTCAAAATGAGCATCCTCGGCGATCTCCTGTGGATTTAAATGACAGTGATAATCGATGATTGGCTGTCCTTCTGCAAAATCATGAAAGAGATGCTTTGCTGTATCAGTTGTCAAAAGGAAATCCTTATCCATAAATTTTTTCATAGTCTTATATCCTTTCACATTTTGTCTCAGTAAAATATCGATAGCTTATCAAATACTTTACCGAGTCAAATATTTCTTTCCTTGTTAAAAATCGCCCACAAATCAGGACAATCTGTGAGCGATTCTTCGCGTATATTATGCGTTTTTAACGAGCTCAACTGCGCTCTTTGTCATAGCTTCGATCTCGTCAAACTTGCCAGCCTTTACAAGGTCACCCTTTACCATCCAGCTTCCGCCAGCTGCGATGATCTTTGGCTCAGCCAAGTACTCTAAGATGTTTGCTTCGCTAACACCACCAGTTGGCATAAAGCGCATCTGTGGGAAAGGAGCTGCCAAAGCTTTGATAGTCTTAAGACCACCGAACTGTGCTGCTGGGAAGAACTTAGCAACTGGAAGTCCGTGATTTGCAACCATCATAAGCTCGGTAGGTGTACATACACCTGGGAGAATAGGAATATTGTTCTCGCAGCAGTATGTGGTAACTTCCTCAGAATATCCTGGAGATACGATGAATTTTGCTCCACATTCGATTGCTTTCTTACACTGCTCTACATTGATGACTGTACCAGCACCAACAAGCATCTCTGGGAAAGCTTCGCTCATAGCCTTGATAGAATCAGCAGCTGCTGCAGTACGGAAAGTAACTTCTGCAACTGGAAGACCACCATTGATAAGTGCCTGTCCCAAAGGAATAGCATCCTTTGCATCCTCAAGAACAACAACAGGAACGATTTTTAACTCTTCAACTTTTTTTAATAATTCTTGCATTTCCATTTTGTTTTCCTCTTTTTCTTCTAGTATTATTTTTATCTTCAAGTTCAGCCAGTGTTTCCACTGGCTAAACTTTAATTTTTAAATATTGTTTTGTTTTCGGATTAAACTCCTGAGTAAGCTGAGAAACCACCATCAACTGGAAGAACAACACCTGTGATGAATCCAGCAGCTTCGTTGTTTAATAAGAAGAGAAGACTTCCGATCAATTCTTCAGACTCTCCAAAACGTCCCATTGGAGTAGCAGCAAGGATCTTGCCTGTACGTGGGGTTGGAGTTCCGTCTTCGTTAAATAATAATTTTGCATTCTGCTTTGTTGAGAAGAATCCTGGTGCGATAGCGTTTACACGGATGCCAGCCTTTGAGAAGTGAACAGCAAGCCACTGTGTAAAGTTGCTAATAGCAGCCTTTGCTCCAGAATAGGCAGGAATTTTGGTGAGTGGAGTGAATGCATTCATTGAGGAAATATTTAAAATATTACATCCTTCTTTGTCTACCATATCCTGGGCAAAGATCTGTGTTGGAAGCAAAGTTCCAATGAAATTTAGGTTAAATACAAACTCTACTCCGCTTGGATCCAAGTCGAAGAAAGAAATTGTATCAGCGTCGATATCACCTGCTTCGAAGTATTCCTTGTCTGTGGTAGCACGTGGGTTGTTTCCGCCTGCTCCGTTGATAAGGATGTCGCAAGTACCAAGGTCAGCAACAACTGCATCATGTGTTGCTACAAGGCTTTCTTTTTCCAATACGTTTGTCTTGTAAGCCTTTGCTACACCGCCGTTTGCTACGATGTCGTCAGCAACCTTTGCTGCAGCTTCTTCATTTAAATCAAGGACAGCTACTTTTGCACCAGCCTGTGCAAGTGCCTGAGCAAACATACCGCAAAGGACACCGCCTGCTCCTGTTACAACTGCAACCTTTCCTGATAAATCTGTGTTAAGTGGTAATTTCATCATTGTAAAATCCTCCTGATAAATTTATTAATGTTTATTGGTAATTTTGCTATTAGTTTTTAGAAGCCTTTTCTACTGCTTCAAACAAACCATTGATGTAAGTAGCACCGAGGGCTCTGTCGAAGAGTCCGTATCCAGCACGTCCTGTCTCACCCCAGATCATACGACCATGGTCTGGACGAACATAACCGGTAAATCCGTTGTCATGAAGTGCCTTAACGATTGCATACATATCAAGGCTTCCGCATGATGAAAGATGAGCTCTCTCTTCGAATCCATTGTCAAGAACCTGTACATTTCTAAGGTGTGCGAAGTGGATTCTTCCCATCTTTGCATATTTTGCAGCCATCTTTACAACGTCGTTCTTTGCAGAACATCCCAAAGATCCAGTACAAAGAGTGATACCGTTGTGTGGATCATCTACGAGACCAAGGAAACGATCCAAGTTCTCTTCGCAAGTGATGATTCTAGGAAGTCCAAAGATACTCCAGCAAGGATCATCTTCGTGGATTGCCATGTTGACATCACACTCTGCTGCTACAGGGATAATCTTTTCAAGGAAGTACTGTAAGTTGTTCCAAAGATCATCTTCTGATAATTCCTGGTACTGAGCTACGATATCCTTTAACTCTTCTCTAGAGTAACTTGCATCCCATCCAGGAAGTGTCAAATCGCTGTCAGACTCAAGTGGGTTAACCTGGTCAACCTGCTCCTGATAGTAAACAAGTGAAGTAGATCCATCTGGAAGTGGATGATCAAGCTGTGTTCTGGTCCAGTCAAATACTGGCATGAAGTTGTAGCATACACACTTGATTCCAGCCTCTGCAACACGGCGGATATTCTCGCAGTAGTTCTCGATCAACTGATCTCTGCTAGGCTTGCCAAGCTTGATGTCCTCGTGTACTGGGATACTCTCGATAACTTCGAAATGAAGTCCAGCATCCTCTGTCTGCTTTTTCAACTTTGCGATAGACTCTCTGCTCCAAACCTCTCCAACAGGCACATCGTAAACAGCTGTTACGATAGAATCCATACCAGGAATCTGTCTGATCTGCTCAAGTGTCACCTTGTCGTCTTCGCCATACCAACGGAATGATAATTTCATGTAAAAACCTCCTCAAGTTTTTAAAAATTATTATGGACGTTTGCCCGTCCTTGTGTCTCATTTTTTTTGTAATTATAATCTACATTCTTTCCCGACCTTTTAAAATCATAAAACTTGTTGTAAACATTGCAAAAGTTGTTGTAGGGGTTTAAAATCAAGTATGAAAAAGCACTTTTTACGAGGGAAATTCTTATAAAAGAGGGAGTTTAGACATGGCAAAACACTATCACTCAGAATTTGATAAAAGACAGGAAATGCAGACCTCAGATTTTGAGATCTTTTATTATGAAGATAAAGAAGTATCAGATGTATCAATGCACAGACACGACTACTATGAGATTTATTTTTTTCTGGAAGGAGATCTGTCCTACCAGATTGGAAAAAATGTCTACCCCCTAAAATATGGCGATATCTGCCTGATTCCGCCCGGAGTCTTTCATCGTCCACAGTTTCACAGCAATGACAAACCGTATCGTCGTATGGTGCTTTGGCTCTCACCGGATTTTTTTGCCCGTCTCGAGGCACTGCACCCTGATATCACCTACAGTTTCAACTACGGAAATGAGATTTCCTGTCATCATTTCTCCTGCGATTTTGCCAACGCCCAGATTCTTTTTGACAAACTGATTGACATCATCGAGGAACGCCAGCGCGATATTCCTTTTCACGACGCCATGGTTTCCTGCTATATCGCTTCCCTGCTTCTTAGCATCAACCGAATCGTCTACATGGGAGAGCGCCCTACAAAAACCAAGACGGAACAGGCCAGTCTTTTTAGCCGAGTCTGCGAATATATCAACACCCACTTGGACGAGGACCTAAGCCTCAATGCCTTGGCAAAAGAATTCTATGTCAGCAAATACCACATCTCCCACGTCTTCAAGGAAAACATGGGAATGTCAGTCCACCAGTACCTATTAAAAAAGAGACTCTACGCCTGCAAGAACAATATTCTTGCCGGAGAGCCTCTTCGCGATGTTGCTGCCACTTATGGATTTAAGGATTATACCAACTTTTTTAGAGCCTTCAAAAAGGAATTTGGCATCGGGCCAAAGGAATACAAAGACTCCTTCGGCATCGTGGCCCAGCCTCACAAGGAAGCCACCGATACCATCGAGCATGCGGTCTTTGATGAAATCTAATCCAGTGTTATCTTGATTCGATACTTTTTCTTTTCTCCGGGCTGCAAAAATTTAAGCATCCCGGTCTTTCGCATGACATCTCGTCCGTCTGGATAACAGTTTCCGCACTCTAAGCCCAGTACATAGTCTCTGACGCCCATCATCTTCCACTCGACAAAACCGTCGAGTTCTTTCGCATCAAAAGAAATAGAAAGCCCCACTCCCAACTTAGGCTGATAGATCTTTGCATAGCCTTTTTCATCAGGGAACACATGATAATAGCACCGCTCCTGATAATTAGCTGTCGGCTTTTCCATCTGCGCCCAATGGGCAATGTCTTCTGCCGCATGATCATCTCTTGGCTTTACATCCACAGATGGTATGGTAATGACACTGTCCTCATCTAAAAGTGGGTATCCCATATTCATGTGATACAAAATCTCAAAAGGCTCTGGTCTATCTCCAGTGTTTTCTATGGTGTCTTCAATAGTAAAAGAATTTTCAATGGTAGATACTCTTATCCATCTTTCCAAGCGAAGCTTTCTTCCAAAGATAGTCTCATCCTTTGTAAGAGTATGAACCAAAAGTTCATCCCCTTCTCTGGTATAATATGCCTGCTCACATGGCATATTGGCAATGGAACCATGAAGTGGAATCTCCTCCCCTTCGTCATAGCAAGGAGAACCCACACCATTTAGTCCACATGTGGTAAGAAATCCTGCTGTAAAAGAATTCAGCCAATTGTTTCCAATGCTGTCATAATAGGCTGGTGCCACATAGCCGCACGGGGACATATAGCTCATATTGATGCCCCGATAACGAAGCCTGGTGATATCCCCATTTCGATCCGGCGAAACCACCAGTTCCAACCCCTTTCCATTGTTTATCTCATACAGGCGCATACCATCGCCTTTTCCTCCTACCAGTCTGTGCTCTTCGATACCGAAAAGCTGACTGTCATGTCCGATATATGGGTTCATATTTTTCCCTCTCATATCTATATTTTGGGCTAGACCAAAGGCCTTACTGCCTTATAAACTCCAGCATAACGCTCAAATATTTTTTCATAAATCTCATGCATCTCTTCTCTCGGCTCATAGGTCTCTGTCATTTCTACCATATGATCTGCCGCATCCTTAAAATCTGCAAAAAGTCCGATCGCCATCCCGGTCAACATGGCACTTCCTACTGTGCCCGCATCTAATGTCTTTAGAGCGACCATAGGAATTCCCAGCATATCCGCCTTCATTTGCATCCAAAGTGCCGAATGGGCTCCGCCACCGGTGGCATGAATTTTTTCAAAATGTATTCCAGATTTTTTCAAAGCAAGGTAATTGAGATACATCTCATAGACCACGCCTTCCATACACCCACGGTACAGATCAGCGATATCGCTTGCAGTGGTAAGTCCCAAGATGGCCCCTTTTGATCCGGTATCCATATAAGGAGTGGCTGCTCCTGCAAAATGCGGAAGCACCAAAAGTCCCGATGGATTTTGGCCATTTTTCTCCTCGTAGGCTTTTTCCAAATATTCATTAACAGAAATGCCCGCTTTTTCTGCAAGTTTCTTTTCTGCCTTGGCAAAGCCATCAACACACCACTGTATCAGTGCTCCTCCTGTATAGGAAAATGCATAGGCCACATATTTACCAGGTATAACATAAGGCACAATGGCAAAAGCATCCTTGGCCATAACTTCAGCATCCGGCATGGAATCATAAATAGGAGTCAGACACTCTACAGTTCCAGCACCATCCACCGCAACAGACCCGTCAAAAGCTCCAGCCCCAACTGCCGCCGCCACCTGATCGTGACTGACGCAAACAATTTTGGTATCAGTAGACAGACCCGTTTCTTTTGCCACATCCTCCTTAACGACACCTGCTATAGTTCCCGTTGGAACCAGCTCCGACATAAGTCCAACATCCACACCTGCTGCATCAAAAATTTCAGAACTCCAAGTTAACTTTTCAATGTCAAAAGCCATGGTTCTTGTAGCCAGAGAATAGTCGATTTTGGCCTGACCAGTCAGATGATAAACCACAAAATCTTCCATTAAAAAGACATGGGCTGCCTCGGCATAGATATCCGGCTTGTGATTTTTTAACCAGACAATCTTTGCCATGCTATACATCTCGTGGGGGCGAAGACCAGTTATCTTTGTAATTCTTTTTTCTCCCAAAGCATCCACTAACATCTGGCATTCTTCTTTGCCTCGGGGATCCGTATAAAGCATGGCAGGATGGAGGGGATTACCATCTTTATCCGCAAGCACAAAAGTCTCTCCAAAACTGGTAATTCCAATTCCCGCAATATCAGGATAAGCCCCTGCCATCTCACGGATAACCTCTAAAACTGCCTCCATCAAAACAGATACATCCATCTCATGGCCACTTAGCTGTCTTTTTACGGGATAATCCCGGTAAGCTTTGTCTAAATATTTTCCATTCGAATCGAAAACCGTGCATTTGCATCCGGTGGTTCCGATATCAAGTCCAGCAATTTTCATTTTTCATTCCACCTTCTATAGTTAGGAACTCAGTCGATATCCACCCATTCGTAGCCCAAATAAGTGGTGAATGCTTCCTTTAAAATATCCTTCATATGGCCAAGTCCGATCGAGGTATGATGCTTAAATCCACCTCTTGCAAGGCGAATCATCTTATCCTGCATATCCTTAATCTCGCAGACACCAGCGCATCCAAAGTATCCATCTTCAATTGGATCATCTGTAAAAGCAGCCTCGCTGGCATAGACCACGATCTTGCCATCTTTGGTCTGGCAGTTAGAAATTGTCACATCGCCTGCCTTGATACGGCCTTCACAGGTTCCACATCCTGAACCTGGATCATTTTTATCAAACATCTTGTGGCTTGTAACCACGCCCTTGTCCGTCATCAAAGAGTTTGGAACCGGACCACAGTGGAAGAGAATCACCTTGTTCTCATCATCTCCGTAGTTATTATTCCAATCTAAAACAGTGGTCGGAGCTTCACTCGCCAAAGCCATGGCACGCATGGTAATTGCGGAACACATATCAATCTCACAAGAAGCTGTAATGCCACGGTCGTTGAGTTCTGACAAAAGTACACATGGGCAGACACGAAGGATCTCCTCCATCTCATTCCAGCAGCGAAGTGCTATAGCATCCAAGTGATACTCATCGATGTAGGCATCAATTACGACAGAAATTTTTGCAAGAGTAAGTTTCTTATCTTCTGCCACTCCAGAAAAATCTGTATAGGCTTCCAAACTTTTTACCTTGGCAACAACTGCTGCATCATCATCGGATAATTTTCCAACTTTAAATACAAGCTCTGACAAATCAAAAGACTCTACGTTGATGCCATATTTTTGCATTGCAATCTCATCAAAACGAACAGTCTTAAATGCCGTTGTACGCGCACCGATACAGCCGATATTGCAGCGTTTCATACCATTTACCACACGACAGATTGCAGCAAAATCCCGCAGATTTTCCTGGAATTTTTCAGACAATGGATGAACCACATGTGGCTTTAATACTGTAAAAGGCACCTGGTACTGGGTAAATACATCGGTAACAGAAAACTTACCGCAAAAGGCATCACGTCTGTGGGCGAAATCCATCTTCCCGATTTCGTCCGGGTATGCCTGCATAAGGATCGGCACGCCTGCATCCTGCAAAGCCGTGATAGCACCATTTTCATCAGCAAAAATTGGCATGGAAAAAATAACACCGTCGTACTGACCCTCGTGCTCTTTTAACCACTTGGCATACAAAAGGCCCTCATCTCTCGTTTCCACTCCACCAAAACGGGTAAGTTCTGCATCCATGGCAATATAGTCATATCCTGCATCCGTTACCGCTTTGATCATATCGTCTCTTGCGCCGTAGATAAGTTCTCCCGGCATAAATCCTCTGTTGGCAAAAGCCAAAGCAAATGTCATCTTCTTTCCCATAGTATTTTCCCCCTTTTTCTAATCCATATTTGCAAACAATTTCATTGCAGCTTTTACATTTTCCTTCATGGCTTCTCTTCCTGCTTCCACGATAGATGAATAAAAGATTGGCTCGCCCTCTGGCAAATTTTTCAGATATTCTGCCACGGCAGCACCACCAGACTTATCCATATAGGTAAAGTAGTTGATCTTGCGAACACCTGCTGCTACCGCCTTGTGATAGTCCAAGGCACTGACACCGGAGCCACCATGCATAACCACCGGGATATCATTTGTCTTGATGCGAACATTTTTTACCACATCAAAATCAAGTTTTGGCTCTTCCAAGTAAATGCCATGAGTCGTTCCAAAAGAACATGCCAAGGCATCAATACCAGTTTCTTTTACAAAAACAGCAGCTTGATCTGGATCTGTGTAAATCTTGGTTTCATCTTCTGCTCCGCTGCCATCTCCAGCTCCCGATTCTCTTTTTCCCATGGAACCGAGTTCTGCTTCCACAGAAGCCCCATATTTTGCTGCCATGGCAACTGCTTTTTTCGTATTGGCAAGATTTTCTTCATAAGGCAAAACTGAACCATCGTACATGATAGCGGTAAAGCCTAAATCCAGTGCCTCCTGCAGATAATCCAAAGTTTCTCCGTGATCCAGGTGCACACACACAGGCACTTTTGCCTCTTTTGCCTTTTCAACCATAATTGGTCCAATATAAGAAAGCTCTATCCACGGCTCATGGCACTGGGCAAATTGGATGATCACCGGCAAGTCCAGCTCCTCTGCCGCACTTATAACCGCCTGAAGCCCCTCCAAGTTTGGTGTGTTAAAAGAACCAATGGCAATTTTTCTCTCTTCTGCGATTTTCATTACATCATTTAATGTCGCAAGCATAGTCACTCCCACCTTTCATTTTGTTCTCTCTTTTCTTTTACTTCTTTTAAAAGTGATGATTTCAGTTTAAGGGTAAATTGTGGGTTTTTATATATAGAAATGTTCTTTATACTTTGATTTTGTTCGCAGATGTGATAGGATTTTTTCGACAGAATT
>CAVIOJ010000204.1:0-9043 GCA_963644225.1 Lachnospiraceae bacterium
ATAGTAAAATAAAAAGAAAAAGAGGCCTGCAAAAGCAAGCCTCTAAGAGAATTTAACGTTTTAAGTTTACAAGTTCTTCAAGCAATGTATCAGATGTTGTGATAATTCTAGAATTTGCCTGGAAACCTCTCTGTGTTGTAATCATTTCTGTAAACTGCTCCGACAAATCTACATTGGACATTTCAAGCTGTCCAGTTGTCATACTTCCACCATCGGCAGTTACTTCCACACCAATTCCATCAAAATCACCAGAGTTGAGTGTGGTTCCATAACAGTTATTTCCCAAGCTTTCCAAACCAGAAGCATTCGAGAACTGAGCTACACAAATCTGAGCAAGTAATACGGTATTACCATTGTCATAAGAACCATAAATTTTTCCGGTTGAATCAATGGATACACCTGTTAAATTACCAAGTTTTTTACCTGTTCCCTCTGTAGAATCGTCTGCAGATCCTTTTTCCATTTCCGCAGTAGAACTTCCACCATTATTTTGATTCAGCAGGTGACTAAAATCAATGGAAATATCTTTGAAGTTATCTCCAAGTTCTGTCATATTCAGGCTTACCGCCTCAGTACCAGCAGATCCTACATATCTAAAAGATCCATCGTTGGTATTAAACTGCAAAGTATAATTGGTTGTATCATAGGTAAGTTCCAATTCTCCGGTCGTCTGATTGAGTGCCAATGTACCTGTTGCGGCAGTCTCATCACTGATTCCAAAGATGTCGGAAAGAGGACGGAATTCCGAATTGCCATTACCGTCTGTAAAAATATAACCCTGTGGGCCACTGCCAGCCACACCATCTTCTGTGGTAATATCACCGGTCATGCTATAAGTATTTGCTCCAACTTTGCAAGTGATTGAAGCGGTTCCGGTCGATGTATCCAGGCTATAGTTTTTGCTAACACTATAAGACTTTGTAGCGGTAGTTGCCTGACCAAAAATATCTTCTAAAGAATTAGGATTGGTAACTTGTCCTGTAGCATCGGTTTCTGTTTCTGCCAACCAATCAGCCAAAATATCATTATTGTCACTGTCATAGATATTAGTAAGTTCAACAGAATAAGTACCAGCATCAGAATCTACAGCTTTAAAAGAAAATTTTGCGCTGTAAGCATATCCCAAATCATCATAGAAAGATAATGTTCTTACATAACCTGTGTCACTGTTGACATTGGTATCATTTTTATCAATCAAGCCAGAAACATTACCCATGGTTGTAGCTTCCGGTGCGCTGGTCTGATTGTCAGGCTGCATAATACGCAGAGCAGAAACGGTATCTTTTTTGATATCGCCTGTAGTTTCATCCACTTGCCATCCCATGACATTGTAACCTGTTGATGTCATTGCCAAGTTTCCTGCACCATCAATGTAGAAAGATCCAGCTCTTGTAAATAAATTTTCTGAGCCATTATTGACAACGAAAAAGTTGGTACTATTTGAATCAGTCAAACGAATATCAAAAGCATCTCCTGTTGACTGAGCAGCTCCTGATGAAGTGATGCTAACTTTTGTTGCAGCGGTTGATACACCAAGACCGATCTGCATGGCATTTTTACCACCAGTAGTAGCTGTTGCGCCAGTAGCGCCTGATGTAGTTTGATACATGATATCTGAAAACGTAGTTGAAGATGCTTTAAAAGCAACAGTATTTACATTTGAGATGTTATTACCAATAACATCCATCTTTGTCTGGTGAGTCTTTAGACCTGATACACCAGAATACAATGATCTCATCATAATAAATGACCTCCTAAATTGCTGTATTGTCGTATCTGTCAGTCAACGACTATAGCCTCCATAAGGTCCGGCTAAATAATTACAGCTCCGTCTATATTTGTAAAAACATTTTCCATAGATTCGCTTTGATCCATGGCAGTTACAACTGTGTGATTCGGCACATTTACAATAAATGCCAAAGAATCCACAAGTACTAGTGATTCTTTTATTCCTTTTTCACCGGCTTTTGCAACCCCGGCTTCCAAGCGTTGGCTTTGCTCAGATGATAATTCTATATCTCTTTGTTCTAGTCTCATATTGGCATGCTTGGAAAAACGTAGCGCCCCAGTAGATGTTTCATCATTTTTTTGAATCTGATTTTGTAAGACATCAGAAAAAGATACATCAGAATTTTTCTGGCTTGCTGTGGATTTGTCAGCAGAATTTAGATACTGCTCTCTAACCTGTTCAATGGAAGTAAAAGAATTTGCAATTGGATTCATACTCATACCTCCTCAGATTCTTCTGTGGTTTCGTCATCCGCAGATTCACTAGCCTCTTTCAACTGTTTCATGCGGTCTTCTAATTTTTCAAGAGAAGTAACATTGTCAGATGAAATGAACTGTTTTTCATATGTAGTCAATCCATCCAAGAACTCTCTGGCTGATTTAAGTTTGTCTTCATCCGCAATAGTAAGTGAATATGTCGTCGGCAAGCTTGAAATCATTGATGAAAAAGTCTGCGAATTTGCCACTGCATTGTAGTATTCCTCGTCACATACACTATCCAAACTGTCTATGCTATACAACTTATCATTTACAGAAAGTTTGATTTCATCATCTTCCGTTGTTACATAATCAACTTTTCCAGAAATATAGGTGTCGTTTTCCAATAGGATGACGTTTTTTCCAACCAATGAATTTCCTTCCAAGGTAGACATTTGATCCTGTACTGACTGTACTGCTTCGATCTGTGAAAAAGATGCAAGTTCAGATACATACTCAGTATTGCTGGTAGGTTCCAATGGATCCTGATACTGCATTTCCGCAACCAGAAGTTTTAAAAACATCTCTTTGTCATAGGTATTTGAAGAGGATGTTGTAGTAGTCGATGAAGTTGTACTGTTGTCTACTACTTTACCATCTTGTATTTGCTGGACAATTGCCATGTGCTTCCTCCTTTCTCTATGCTAAATAATTTAATGTGTTTCCTTGATCTCGCATCATTTTAGCTACGAGTTCTTCTTCCTGTGTCATAAGACCTTGTAATTCATCTAAATTATTGAGATTTAGATTTCGCATTTTTTTACTCTGCTTTTCATTATTTGCAGAATTCTCTTCTCTCTCCTGCTGTCCCTTCTCAAGATTTTGTTCAAATTCATGAGTAGCAACAGAAACCTCAATAGATGTTACTTTTGTCTGTGACTGGTTCATTTGTTCTTTCAACTGGAACATTTGATTTTCAAGCGCTTCTTTTACATGCTCATTTTGCGTATAAATATGCGCTTTCACTTGACCATTTTCCTCTGTAACTTCCATCAAAACCTTTCCAAGTCCTTCTGGATTCAAAAGAATTTCTACTGTAGTACGTCCACTTTCAAATGTAGTTTGGCTGGCCTCAACGATTTGATCCATAATGGATGAAACCGGAACGCTCTCGCCCGTTGGCAATTCAACAGTCGCAGTTTCTTGCATAGAAAAATCTACTTTTGCATCATTTAAAGTATTTGTTTGGTAAATCTTTTCTTCTGCAAATACATTTTTAGAATTTCGATTCGAATCAGTAGAATCACCGCTTTCCTGCTTTTTGCCATCATTTGTTGTAGTCTCTTTGTCCTGATAAGTAAAGGTCTTGGTATTATCAGTTGTTTCTAATTCCTCGTCGTCATCAACGCTCTTTGCAGAAATCTCCTTGGTATTTGAAGTAACATTTTCTTTGGTTTGTAAATCAACCTCAAGGTCGTTTTCCACCTCAGGGCTAATTTCTTCGCTGATTGTATACTCCACTGTCTCATCCAAAATATTGCTTTCTTCAGATGAAAGTGAAGCCTCTACTATGGCTTCATCAGATAAACCAGTTACATCAATCTCTTGAGATAAGACTTTATCTGTCAAAGATAAATCAACATCTTCGATTTGAGAATTCCCAGCTGTCATTTGATAAAGAGCTTCTTGAAATTCAGAAATATTAACATTCATTTCATTTTCAAAATCAGAAAATATCTCACCAAGTTTTGAAGAAACATCAACCAAGGCATCATTCATAAGTAAATCAATAGAATTTTCCACCTCAGTTAAATTTGCGACCAAGAGATTCACATTGTTTTGATCCGCCAAGTCTAAGTAACTCAATCCAAGTTCTGCCATCGCCTCTTCGATTTCTTCTTCTGAGACATCGAGTTCATCCTCTAACACAGACTTGACTTCTTTTGCAAGTTCATCCACTTTCTCGGAAGCCTCATCATAGTCATTGATAACAGCTTTAGACTCATTGTCACTCGTGATTTCATCTCGCTTTTTTATAGCAGATGACTGACTTTCTAGTTTGGTACTACTTTGGCCAAGATTTGTGCTTGTTGCCGCAAGATTTTTACTATCGTCTGTCTTCGCATTTTGCATCAGATTCATAAAGTCTAGCCCTAGATCATCTGATTTTTTAGTTGCGAATCCATCCCCTGCAGCAGTTGGTATCATCGTATTTGATACAATTGCATTGGTCATAGGCATCTTCCTCCTTCCGTATTCAGTTTTCAATGTACCTGTTCTAAAAAGAACTATATATTCTAAGGCTCCATCAGTTTCGTAACAGCAGCCGCTGTTTCCGAATCCATTTGGCCAAGAATATCACTTCTAGCTTGGGTCTCCATAGACCAAAGAATTTTTCCAACCAATTCCAAGTCATCAGTCATGGTGTCAAAAATTGCAGCCGCCTGCTTTGGTTTCATGGAAGCATACGTATTAGCATATTTTTCCACTTCTTCATCTTCCTGCAGCTGTTCTACTACCTGCTTGTAGATTTCTTCTGCTTTTTGCGGCTCAATACTCTCATAATATTCCTTATATGATTCTATATCGGGTGCATTATCTGAAAAAACAACCTCTTTGTAGAATTTTTCTTTTTCTTCTTCGAAAGCTGCTTCATTTGCCTTATAAGTCTGAAGTTCCTGGGACTGGGCCTCCAAATCAGCCAAATTTGCATTGGATTCATCACTAGCCGTCTTGGCATCAGCAAGTTCTTTTTCAAGTTCCTTGATACGCTTGATGGCATCTTCTACAGTATCATAACTGTATGCAGAATCTTCCTCTGCATAATCGGTCACTTCAGGCAAAATCTTATTGATAACTGGAACGTCCTTTAAAACTGGATATAAAACTGTAGAGCCAAATCCACCGACATCCATTTTTACTAAAAGTCCTAAAATCAAAAGCCATAGCAAAATAATCACAACTGCTACAAAACCAATTAAGACTTTTCCGCCAATGCTTTCCTCTTCTTCAAGGCCATCTTCATTATTTTTTTTTTTTTTTTTATTTCGTTTCGCTTCCTTTGCGGCTGCTCGCTTTGCCTTCTTGTCTTCTTTTTCGTCTGCCATATCTTACTCCATGTCCTTCTTGTGGTAGGAAAAACTAACTAACTCATCTGTCGCTTTGCTTTCCTCGGCCAAAATTTCTTCCTTAAATGCATCGAAAGCTTTTTCTTTCAAATTCTCGTGTGCTTTTCTATCTTTTCTCACATCATTTAATTTTTTTCTGGCAATTTCAAGATTTCGCTGGGCCGTATGTACTGCAATCATCTGATCTCGAATTGCAACCTTCATGGAATCGATAGCCCTCTTGCACGTCTGAATTTCCAAAAGATCTAAAGAGCCAGAAGTCAATTCTTTTAATTTGCTCTCATAATCACTTTTTCGAATTAAAAGTCTTTGCAGTTTTTCCTGCTCTTCTAAAAGTTTACGATTTGCAATTCCATATGCGATTTTTTCCTGTTCCTCTAACTTTTCCTTGATTTCCAGGATATTTTGCATACGATAGCGAAATTTTGCCATAGGTTATCACCTGATCATATATTGTAAAAATTAGGAGGCTGTATTTTCTTCAAATATCTCCTCCAAAGCCAAAACAATATCTTCGAAGTCATATTTATCTCCAGTTTCCTGCAGCAAATATGCATTTACCTGACTATTTTTAGCAATGGCATAATCAATGTCCTTATTGGAACCAGCCTTGTAAGCCCCTATATTTATCAAGTCTTCAGCTTCCTGATAAGTAGCCATAACATTTTTTAACTTACCAGCGGCTTTTTTATGATCTGAGTCTGCTATAGAACTCATAACACGGGAAATACTTGCCAAAACATCTATGGCTGGATAGTGGTTTTTTTGTGCCAATTTTCGTGAAAGAACAATATGGCCATCTAATATACCTCTTGCCGTATCGGTAATAGGTTCGTTGAAATCGTCTCCATCTACCAATACCGTATAAAGACCCGTAATGGAACCCTTGTCGGAATTGCCAGCACGCTCTAATAATTTAGGCATCTCTGAATATACACTAGGGGGATAACCACGAGTTACCGGCGGTTCTCCTGCAGCCAGTCCAATCTCACGCTGTGCCATAGAAAAACGAGTGAGCGAATCCATCATCAGCAAAACATCCTTGCCTTGATCGCGAAAATATTCTGCCACAGCTGTAGCCGTCTTTGCAGCACATTTTCGAATGGAAGCTGGCTTGTCTGAGGTTGCAACAACTACAACACTTCTCGCCATGCCTTCTGGTCCCAAGTCTCTTTCTATAAATTCTCGAACTTCACGACCTCGCTCACCAATAAGTGCAATTACATTGACATCAGCCTTTGTATTTCTAGCAAACATACCCATCAATGTACTTTTTCCAACACCAGAGCCAGCAAAGATTCCAATACGTTGACCTTTTCCTACTGTAATCAATCCGTCGACTGCCTTCACTCCAAGTGGAAGAACTTGAGAGATGATTTCTCGCTCCATGGGATCTGGAGGCATGGCATCAACAGGATATACCTTTGATAATGGCAAATAATCCACATCAGTAGGACGGCCAATGCCATCAAGCGTATGACCAAGCAGCGCATCCCCAACAGGTATGGAAAGAGGTGCCTTTGTATTTTCAATGGTAGCACCAACTCCAATTCCATCTACAGAATCAAAAGGAGTCAGTATCAAATACTTGTCTCGAAAACCAACAACCTGTGCCAAAACAAAATCGGACTTATCTCCTGACAGATAAATACGGCAAAGATCATTTAATTTTGCCGAAGGTCCAAGAGATTCTATAGTAAGTCCAACAACTTTTGTTACACGACCTAAACTATCAAAATATGTTTCATTTGCAAGTGCCAAGTATTTTGCTCTGTTTATTTCCACGTAAAAACTCCGTTAGCTTAATGCTTTAATATCAGCAACCAGATTTTTCATCTGTGTATCCATACTACAATCAAAAAGACCGCCATCGGTCTCAATCATACACTGGGAATCGTCCAAGAGCGGATCTAATACAATATCAAGTTTGATATCCAACCCAACTTTTTGCTGGAGTTCATCTTTGTGGGCACGCAAGTACTCGAGATTATTTTCTCCAACTCTAACTAAAAATTCCTTGCTGCCTTCTATCCCAGTCAATGCTTTATCAAGCATATGTAAAATAATATCTTTTTTATCGCCAAATTCTATCAGGAAAACATTTTCTACGACTTGGCAAATAACATCTACCAAATCATGTTCCATATTAGCTTTTTGGTCATCAATTTCCTTTTGCATCGCCTCACGCTTCTTGGAAATCTCGTCTTCCATTTCTTGCGCTTTTATGGCTGCTTGCTGCATTCCCTGATCGAATCCAGCCTTTTCTGCTTGTGCCTTAGCATGAGACTTGATAGCCTCTCCCTGTTCTTTTGCCTCTTCTAGCAAACGCTCAGCCTCTTTATTTGCTTCAGCTAAAATAGACTCTGCTTCCTCTTTTGCCTGAGAAAGAATTTCTTCTTGCATCTGCAAAAGATTCGACTCCTGGAGGATATCCTGCGAAGCATCATCGGAAAGATTCATATCAGAAAAATCTGTACCCTGGCCTTCTCCATCAAAGTAACCTTCTTCTGAAAAATCCCGGTCAAAAGCACTGCCTTTTTCAGAAGCACTATCTAAATCCAAAGGAGAAAAAGCATCCGAAGAAGCAGACAGCCTTTTCTTTCGTTCCATCTCGCCTATATGCTTTTGAATAGATTGCTCTACCAAATCATTGGAATCTATCAAACAGGATTCTACCTGATCCAAAGGTGCAATTTGCACGCGATATAATATATTAGACAATGAGTTCATCACCTCCACCACGTGAGATAACAATCTCTGCTGAATCTTCGAGCTTGCGGATAATACCAACTATCTTTTGCTGTGCTTCCTCTACATCCTTCATACGAACTGGTCCCATGAATTCCATGTCTTCTTTTATCATGGTAGCCATACGAGAAGACATATTCTTAAAGATAGCGGCTTGTACTTCTTCATTGGCACCCTTTAGAGCAACACCCAAATCACTATTTTCAACATCACGCAGCACTCGCTGGATAGCTCTGTCGTCCAGAAGCAATATATCTTCGAATACAAACATCTTCTTGCGAATCTCGTCTGCAAGTTCTGGTTCTTCCACTTCGAGGGATTCCATAATACGTTTTTCCGTACCACGATCTACGGTATTTAAGATGGCCACAATAGCATCCACTCCACCCGCAATAGTGTAATCCTGGTTGATAAGAGAAGAAAGTTTCCTTTCCAAAACGCGCTCCACTTCCTTGATAACTTCCGGAGAAGTACGATCCATAGTAGCAATTCTTCTGGCTACATCTGCCTGCTTGTCTGGATCTAAGGCTCCTAAAATCATGGATGCCTGTCCAGCAGAAAGGTAAGACAAAATCATCGCGATAGTCTGAGGGTGCTCATCCTGAATAAAGTTGAGTACCTGTGAAGGTTCTGTCTTTCGAATAAATTCGAATGGTCTAACCTGAAGAGACGCTGTAAGTTTTGTAATAACCCTTGTAGCTTCGTCGGAACCAAGAGCTTTTTCCAAAAGTTCCTTGGCGTATCCGATACCACCTTCTGCAATATACTGCTGTGCAAGACAAACCTGATAAAATTCATTGATTACATCTTCTTTGGTCTGCGGAGCAACACTTTGTGTATTTGCAATTTCCAAAGTTAATTCTTCTATTTCTTCTTCTTTAAGGTGTTTGAAAATCTCTGCAGATTTTTCAGGTCCTAAAGTTATGAGCAGAATCGCTGCTTTTTGTACCCCAGATAATTCT
>CAVIOJ010000205.1:0-13251 GCA_963644225.1 Lachnospiraceae bacterium
ATGTTCTTGTTGGAACTATTCTTGGAATTGTAGAGGCAATTTTAGCTGGTATCATCGTTCGATTTATTTATCGAAAAATCGAGGAAAAAAAGACAAAAGTGGCCTAGTAGAGCAAATTTAAAGGCTGATATTGTATTCGTAAAAATACAAACAATAAGTATACATTAGATTGACACTACCTTTTTTTTTCGATATATTTGAATGGCTATGAGGGAGTAGCGCGCACATTAGTATTGTGTGATTTGTCAACATACCGGCGAAAGCCTGGCAAATCTTAATGGGTGAGACTCGTATGCGATTATTTAGGAATATCCTAAGATCGCATACGAAGTCTCATTTTTTTTTACTCTATTGGAAAATTAAGAAAAGGAGTTGCACATGGGAGTTATTGAAATTTTTTTGATTGGCGTTGGCCTTTCCATGGATGCTTTTGCAGTGGCTATCTGTAAAGGACTTGCCATGCGAAAAGTAAACAAAAAGCAGTGTTTTGTTATTGCCTTGTTTTTTGGAGGATTTCAGGCCTTGATGCCATTTTTGGGATGGGCCTTGGGAAGTCAGTTTGCAGACAAAATAAAGGCTATTGATCATTGGATCGCATTCATCCTGCTTCTCTACATAGGAGGAAAGATGGTGATTGAAGCCATCAAGGAGAGAAAAGAAGAGGATAAGGTGGAAGTGATGGACCCACCTCTTGATATCAAGGAGCTTTTTATCCTCGCAATCGCTACGAGCATCGATGCCCTTGCAGTGGGAATTACATTTTCATTTTTGAATGTAAACATCGTGGAAGCCATATCTGTGATTGGCTGTACGACTTTTGTAATTTCAGCTGTTGGCGTTTTCATTGGAAATATATTTGGTAACAAGTACAAAACCAAAGCGGAAATCGTTGGTGGGCTGATTCTGATATTTATCGGTGCAAAAATATTAGTTGAACACATGATGTAAAAAGAGAAAAGGAGAGAAAAAATGACAGTTTTAAAAGCAGTGATTTTACTGGTTATCGGCTTTGTATTGCTGGTAAAGGGTGCTGATTTTTTTGTTGAGGGAGCTTCTTCTACAGCAAAAATGTTGAAAGTGCCATCTTTGATTATCGGAATGACAATTGTAGCAATGGGAACGAGTTTGCCAGAGACTTCTGTTAGTATCGCGGCATCTATGAGTAACCAGAACACTTTGGCAGTAAGTAATGTTGTCGGATCAAATATTTTTAACCTGATGGTTGTACTTGGATTGTGTGCCATCATGTCAGAACTTCAGGTAAGTCGTGACGTGTTAAAAAGAGATTATCCATTCTCTGTAATCTGTGCAATTTTGCTTCTGATTACTGGAATTTTAGGAATGACGCTTAGCCGTGTGGATGGTATTTTATATCTTGTAATTTTTGCTGTATTTATCGTTGTTTTGATCAAGAGCGCACTTGATGCGAGAAAGCGCGGAGAAATCTCTGAAAAAGAGTTGGAGATGAACGAGGAAATGAGCGAGATGGAAGATCTTCCTGTTTGGAAATGTATCATCTATATCGTGGGCGGAATCATCGCTATCAAATATGGCGGAGACTGGGTCGTTGATGGAGCTTCTACCATTGCAACAAGTTTTGGTATTAGCGAGACATTGGTAGGACTTACAATTTGTTCTATCGGAACAAGTCTTCCAGAACTTGTTACATCTATCGTGGCTGCCAGAAAGAATGAATTGGATATGGCAGTTGGAAACGTAGTAGGATCGAATGTATTCAATATCCTCATGGTTCTTGGTATTGCAGCAACCGTTAGTCCAATCGCTTTCTTGACTGAAAATGTCATCGATATCGTTGTTCTTTTGGTTTTCTCTTTGATTACCTGGGTTTTCTGTGTGACAAAGAAGAAGATTGGAAAGAAAGAAGGTATCATCATGATTGCCCTCTATGCAGTCTATATGGTTTATATCTGTATTAGATAGTTTCCAAAAAATAAAGTGCCCTGTGGAAAGCAAATGTGAATAACTTGCTTTTCACAGGGTATTTTTGTGGAAGAAACGATAAAAAGGTGTTATAATTAAAAAACCTATGAATACATGAATTTGGAGGATGAAATTATGGATTTTTTTTCAAAATTAAGTGATTCCGTTGTTAATGTTGCTCAGGATATGAGTGGCAAAGCAAAAGAGATGACAGATACAGCCAAATTACAGATGGAGCTTCGTTCAAAAGAAGATTTTATCAAGAACCAGTACCAGGAAATTGGTAAGAAGTACTATGAGGAGAATGCATCTGTCGTACCTGCTGGATACGAAGAATTTTTCCAGGAGATTTTAGAGGCAAGCAGCCGAATCGCAGAGATCAAGGATTCCATTGCAGCAGCAAAGGGCGGAGTTGCATGTCCTAAATGCGGATCTTTCGTAGCAAAGGGAGCAGCTTTCTGCAGTAACTGTGGAAACAAGATGGAAGAGGAAATCTTCGAAGAAGAGGATGACGTTTTTGCAGAAGAGACTTCAGAAGAAACTGTAGAAAAAGTTTCTGGCGAAGTAGAATAAATAGATTAGGAGTTATTTTTTAACATGGCAAACAAAGGTAAATTTTACATGACGACAGCCATTGCCTATACATCAGGCAAGCCACATATTGGCAATACTTACGAGATTATTTTGGCTGACAGTATCGCTCGTTTTAAAAGACAGGAAGGATATGATGTCTTTTTCCAGACAGGTTCTGACGAGCACGGACAAAAAATCGAATTGAAGGCAAAAGAAGCTGGCGTTACACCAAAGGAATTCGTAGACGATGTTTCCTCACAGATCAAGAGCATCTGGGATTTGATGAATACTTCTTATGACAAGTTCATCCGTACTACAGATGAGGATCATGAGAAGCAGGTAAAGAAGATTTTTAAAAAGCTCTACGATCAGGGCGATATCTATAAGGGAGCTTACGAGGGACTTTATTGTACTCCTTGTGAGTCTTTCTGGACAGAGTCTCAGCTTGTGGATGGAAAGTGTCCGGACTGCGGACGCGAGGTTCAGCCGGCAAAAGAGGAAGCTTACTTTTTCAAAATGAGCAAGTATGCGGATCGTTTGATTGAACATATCAACACGCATCCAGAGTTTATCCAGCCGGTGTCTCGTAAAAATGAGATGATGAACAATTTCCTTTTGCCAGGACTTCAGGATTTGTGTGTTTCTAGAACATCATTTACCTGGGGTATTCCTGTTGATTTTGATCCAAAGCATGTTACCTATGTATGGTTGGATGCTTTGACAAACTATATCACAGGAATCGGATATGATTGCGACGGAGACTCTACCGACCAGTTTAAAAAGGACTGGCCAGCAGATTTACATTTGATCGGCAAGGATATTATTCGTTTCCATACCATTTATTGGCCAATCTTCCTTATGGCTTTGGATTTGCCATTGCCTAAAAAAGTATTTGGTCATCCTTGGTTGATTCAGAGTGACGGAAAGATGAGTAAGTCAAAGGGTAATGTATTGTATGCAGATGAGCTTGTTGACTTTTTCGGTGTAGATGCCGTTCGTTATTTTGTATTGCATGAGATGCCTTATGACAATGATGGCGTGATCTCATGGGAACTTCTTGTGGAGCGTATGAACTCTGATTTGGCAAACACACTTGGCAATCTGGTAAATCGTACTATTTCCATGAGCAACAAGTATTTTGATGGACTTGTATGCGATAAGGGAGTTTCTGAACCAGTAGATGAGGAACTCAAGTCGTTAGTTACTTCTTGTGTAAATCGTGTAGAAGCCAAGATGGATGACTTGCGTGTGGCAGATGCCATCTCAGAAGTATTTGCTCTTTTCAAACGATGCAACAAGTATATCGACGAGACTATGCCTTGGGCACTTGCAAAGGATGAGACCAAGCAGGATCGTCTTGCAACAGTTTTATACAACTTAGTGGAGAGTATTTCTATTGGAGCAAGCTTGCTCAAGAGCTTTATGCCTGAGACGACAGAGCGTATTCTTGCTCAGTTAAATGCCAAGGAGATTGCTTATGATGATCTTTCAACCTTTGGCCACTATGTCAGCGGAACAAAGGTGACAGATTCACCAGAGATTTTATTTGAGAGATTAAATCTTGATGAAGTGATGGAAAAAGTAGCTGTATTGCATCCTCCAGTTGTAGAAGAAACTGTAGAAACCAAAGAAGAGGAAGGCATTGATATTGAAGCAAAGCCGGAGACTACTTTTGATGACTTTATGAAGATGCAGTTCCAGGTAGGCGAGATTATCGCTTGTGAGGAAGTACCAAAGTCCAAGAAACTTTTGTGTTCTCAGGTTCGCATCGGAAGCCAGACAAAGCAGATTGTATCTGGTATCAAAAAATATTACAGCGCCGAAGAGATGGTTGGCAAAAAGGTCATGGTTCTTGTGAACTTAAAGCCAGCGAAACTTGCAGGAGTTTTATCTGAGGGTATGCTTTTGTGTGCAGAAGATGCAGAAGGAAACTTAGCTCTTATGACACCGGAAAAGGATATGCCATCAGGAGCAGAAATTTGTTAATTTTATAGCCGATGGGGCTCTAGGGTTTTAACCCAGTCTAGGTTTTGGCTCCTTGCGAGTTATGAAAAATTCTAGAGGCTATCGGTTATATACAGGGTCAGATTTTTATGGTCTGGCCCTGTGACTATTTTTTAACTTAGTCGGAAAAATTCCCCTTCTCTACTCAGTCGAAGATATCACCATCTTCTAAGAGATAGCGAATTTTGACCTCAGTGGGGAATTCCCATATTTAAGTAACAGCGTGGAGTAAAATATGATTTTTGAAAGTCATGCACATTATGATGACAGACAATATGATGATGATAGAGAGGCTCTTCTAGAGAGACTTCCAAAGGAAAATGTAGGCATTGTTGTCAACGTGGGAGCTGACTTGGCTTCCTCTGATGCGTCAGTTTTGCTGAGTCAAAAGTACGACTATATCTATGCTTCCGTAGGAGTTCATCCAGATGAAGTGGGAGAACTTTCGGAGGAAGGCATAGCTCATTTAAGAGAGCTGGCATCTGAAGAAAAGGTTGTGGCCATCGGAGAGATTGGGCTTGATTATTTTCGCAAGGAAGGCGAGGACTTCAAGGAGATACAGAAAAAATGGTTTTTGGCCCAGTTGGAGCTTGCAGAGGAATTGGATCTGCCGGTTATCGTACATTCGAGAGATGCGGCAGAGGATACCATGGAGATTTTGCGAGATTTTGCCAAAAAATATCCAGAGCGCAGCAATCCAGGAGTAGTGCATTGTTATTCTTACTCCAAGGAGATGGCGATGGAATATATTTCCATGGGTTATTTTATAGGCATCGGTGGTGTCGTTACTTTTAAAAATGCAAAAAAACTGGTGCAGTGCGCAAGGGATCTTCCGTTGGATCGTATCGTGGTCGAGACAGACAGTCCTTATCTTGCACCGGAACCACATCGAGGCAGTCGCAACAATTCTGCAAATATCAAATACGTCATTGAAAAAATTGCAGAGATCCGCGGTATTTCGCCGGAAGAAGTGGAAAAAGTAACAGAGTTAAATGCACGTAAACTTTATTTATTGAGAGGATAGAAAATGGCATATCTTGGAAACCCAGCTTATACCATGGCAGTGCTTGAGAAGCACGGATTTCGTTTTCAGAAAAAGTATGGGCAGAATTTTTTGATCGATACTCATATTTTGGAAAAAATCATAGATGCAGCGGAGATTACAAAGGATGATTTTGTATTAGAGATTGGTCCGGGTATTGGAACCATGACGCAATATCTTTGCGAGGCGGCTAGAGAAGTAGTGGCGGTAGAGATTGATACCAATCTTTTGCCGGTCTTAGATGATACGCTAAAGGATTATGACAATGTAAGCGTTATCAATGAAGACATCTTAAAAGTTGATATTGCAGCTTTAGCGAGAGAAAAAAATGGCGGAAAGCCTATCAAGGTTGTAGCGAATTTGCCTTACTACATCACGACACCTATTATCATGGGGCTTTTTGAAAGTCACGTTCCTTTGGCTTCCATTACTATCATGGTTCAAAAAGAAGTGGCTGATCGCATGCAGGTAGGGCCTGGGACCAAAGATTATGGAGCTCTTTCTTTGGCAGTGCAATATTTTGCAAAACCAGAAGTCATCTGTGTGGTTCCGCCAACATGTTTTGTCCCGCAGCCAAAGGTGGCAAGTTCTGTGATTCGACTTACGTGTCACGAAAAGCCACCAGTAGAGATTACTGATGAAGCCTTTTTATTTAAAGTGATTCGGGCATCTTTTAACCAGCGCAGAAAGACCTTGGTTAATGGACTGAATAATGCGCCAAGCATTCCAGTTAGCAAGGAAGATATTATCGCAACCATTGAAAGCCTTGGATATCCGGCAACAGTGCGCGGAGAGACATTTTCCCTGGAGGAATTTGCCAAATTGAGCGAGGCCCTTAAAGCATGTATGCAAAAATAAAAGAATAGGATTTTTTGCCTATGAACATTAATTTATACAACAGGGAAGTGCAGAACTGGATCAAGGAAATCCAAAGAAATCGCGGAATTGATCCCAATTGCGTCCTGAATAATTGTGACAAATTAGAAGAATATGGGGAAAAAACAAGGGATGACGCCCTTATCGGTTATGCCTGTTTTTCCAGAGCTGAGACCTATTACCTCTTAAATGATGTCAAGAATTTTTACAATCAGATGCAAAAATGCCTGCCATCCATGGAGCGCATAGGAGAATGGGGATATGTGGTCATGGCCAACAATTTGCTTGGCATCATGTCTCTAAATCGTGGAGATGCGCCTTTTGCCATGGATTACTATCTAAAGGCTCTTTCTTATTGTGAAAAATACAATCTGCCTCAGTTGGAGTGGATTGTACATATGAATATAGGATCTTTGTATCTAAATATTTCTGAATATGAAAAAGCTTTGAATCACTTGGAGAGCGGTTATAGCTATATCGTGACCAATCCCAAGATGGATGGTTATACCGAGCATTTGACTACAGTATATCTTGGTATGGCAAAAGCTTATCTTTGTCTTAGCAAGGATCAGGCCAGCCAGGAATTTTACATAAAGACTGTTGAGTATAACAATCACATAGAAAATGAATGCAAGGCTAATCTGCAAAGAGTAGATCGCTTAGTTGTCTTGTGTTTTCAGGCCAGACTCTACCATGAGAGCAAAAAAGATGATCGCTTAGAGACTACGATTGCCGAGATTGCCGAGATTTTACAGGAAGACATTCCAATCATGGATGTGTTTGATGACCTGTATGAATACATGACCATGCTTTTGATGGCCAAGCGCTACGATGATTTTATTGAATGTTTTAAAAAGGTGGCGGAGTTTACCAAGCGGACCAATATCAAAAATCTGCAAAAGAAACTTTTGTCGATTTTGACAGACTATTATAAAGCCATCGATGATAAGGAAAAATACAGAGATACCACCGTAAGATTTTTCGAAGTTTCCAAGCAGATGGAGCGGGAAGATGGTGTTTTGGTATCAAGCATGATAAATATGCGCAATTCCCTTACAAATCTGGCCAAGATCAACTGGGAAGTAGAGCAGGAAAATATTGCTCTTCACAGAAAGTCTGAGACGGATGCTCTTACTGGTTTATATAATCGTTTCCGTCTAAATGAATACGGAGAGGAAGCTTTTATGACGGCCTATGACAATGGTCTTCCTCTTGCAATTGAGATATTGGATATCGATTATTTCAAGGAATACAATGACAATTATGGCCATCAGGCAGGAGATGAAGTCCTAAAGATTATGGCCCATTGTCTGATTCAGATGCAAAATAAAGGCAATGTTTTTTGCTCCCGTTATGGAGGAGATGAGTTTGTCCTGGTTTACTACAATATGGCGGAGCAAGAGACATACGAGTGGTCAAAAGAGTTAAGGCAGATGATAAAGGGTCACGCCGTGGAACACAAGTTTTCAAAGGCGGCAGATGTTTTAACCATTTCTCAGGGAATCTGTTGGGACATTCCAAAGGATTCAAACAAGGTCTGGGACTTTTTACACCAGGCGGACGAATACCTCTATCGTGTAAAAAAAGTTTCCAGAGACAGCATTTGCCTAGGACGCTTAGATGGTGTGGAGCGATTTGAAAGTCATGAAGGATAAAAAGTTTTTTTCCTATCTGGTTCGCTGTAGTGATGATAGTTTGTATGCCGGATTTACTACGGATTTGGATCATCGCATGCAGACACACAATGCGGGAAAAGGTGCAAAGTATACAAGGTCCAGACTACCGGTAGAACTGGTATATTATGAGGAATTTTCCAGTAAGGAAGAAGCCATGCGCCGTGAGGCAGCATTGAAAAAATTGACCAGAAAAGAAAAGTTGAAATTGATTGAAGAAGGAAGTAATAAGAAAGAAGGATAAGGGATGAAGACAGTAAAGCAGATATTTTTAACAGATATAAAAAATCTTGTGAAAAATTTCTTTGCGCTGGTTATTGCAGTCGGTGTATGTTTTTTGCCGGCACTTTATGCCTGGTTTAATATCTATTCAAACTGGGATCCGTATGGAAATACGGGAAATCTGCAGTTGGCTGCGGTAAATCTAGATCAGGGTTATACCGATGATGACGGCGAGTTTAAAAATACTGGTCAGGAAATCATGGATGACCTTGCAGACAGTGACAAGGTAGATTGGATTTTCGTGGACTCTGAGGAAGAGGCAATCAGTGGTGTAGAGAGCGGAAAGTACTATGCTGCCCTCATTGTTGAAGAGGATTTTACCTATAGCATGTACAACATGTTTATCAACACTACGGAAGAGCCAACCCTTACTTTTTATCAGAACCAGAAAAAGAATCCTGTTGCTACAAAGATTTCCGATACCATTATTGGTACTGTTCAGACAAATATCAACGAAGAGTTTGTAAAAATCATGACCAGCACTATCTTTCAGGATGTCAATGATCTCTATGATGACATCGAAGAAGATGGCGGCGTGGATGCTTTTATTGAAAAATTAGAGAAACTAAACGATGATCTCATTAGCTATCAGTCTACTATAGATGATGTATTACAAGGAAACGCTGTGTTGGCAGCCAATATTGCAAAGGCCAGCGATGATGCCAAGGAATTGGAAGGAGATACTGCGGAGTCAGCAGATAAGTTGGCAGAGAGCGGATCTTCACTTTCTGATACCCAGAGCACGCTTAATACCTACAAGGATCAGGTGAATCTGACTGTAGATACCATGCTTACTTTGCTAAATACCATGGAAAAAGAGCTGACAGAGGCAAAACTTGCTGGAGATGTGGAACAGATGACAAATGCCAGCAATGATGCGCTAAAAGACATCGCCCTGCTTTCTAAAGATGTGGATGCATTGGCCCAGTCTATGGCGTCTGATGTAAGCGGTGGGACATTGAATTCTACTCTGGATCAGATTTCTTCTTCTATCAGCAGTCTCCAGAAAATCTTGGAAAATGTAGAAGTCAGCAATAGCATGACGAATCAGATAAAGAATTCTGAGGCAGAAGCAATAGAAAATATTGATGAGGCAATTTCAAGTATCAATTCTACGAGAAATACCATAAATAACCAGTTGGTTCCACAGCTGAATACCTGTATCGACAGTCTAGAGGATGTCATCAACAATGCCAGTACTGTTATGGGCAATATGAGTGGTGTGCTCTCATCTATGTCCAATGTATTTGGTTCCTTGCAGACTACTATCACTGCATCGGATACCAGCCTTGTAAAGACACAGGAAGCCTTGGAAAAAATTAGTGACAGGTTATCGACTGCCATTGAAAAGGCAAAGAGTGTAGAGGAAGACGAGAGAACACAGACTCTTGTGGATACCTTGACTGGGGATCCGGATGTGTACGGACAGTTTTTCTCAGAACCAGTAGAGATTGAATCCATTGCTGTTTATCCTATTGAAAATTATGGTTCTGCTGTTGCACCATTTTATACCGTCTTGTCGGTTTGGGTTGGTGTCATTATCATGGCGGCTATTATCAAGGTAAAAGTGACAAAGGATAAATATCCGGATGCCACACCGACGGAACTTTTCTTCGGCAGAAGTATGTTCTTTATTGCCATGGGACAGGTACAGACACTGATTACGGTAATTGGAGATTTATATATTTTAAAAATTCAGTGCCTCCATCCATTTTTATTCTGGGTGGTTTCAGCACTTACCAGTTTGACATTTACCATTTTGATATATGCTTTGGTTTACTCTTTCGGAGATGTGGGAAAAGCTATAGCAGTCGTTGTGTTGGTGCTTCAGATTGCGGGAAGTAGTGGAACTTATCCGATTGAACTTTTGCCGGAATTTTTCCAAAAAGTATATATCATCTTCCCGTTCCCTTATGCAATAAACGCCATGCGAGAATGTATCTGCGGATTGTATGAGGTAGATATCATTCTTTATCTGGTGCAGCTTTTGATCTTCCTTGTGACAGGTCTTGTGATAGGACTTTGGATTCGTATTCCATTTGAGGGCTTGAACCACTACATGGAAAAACGAATGGAAGATACCGAGATGATGTAAGGAGGAAGATGAGATGGCAGAAAAACATAAATACAGAAAAATGTATGAAAAGTTCGTTGCATATGAAGAATCACTCCACCAGCAAAACCAGAAAAAGATTAGGATTGGACTAAAGGTTAACATCATTTTGCCTTTGTTTTTCCTCTTTTTATCATTTGTTATAGCGGAGGGAAAACTGGTCTTTTTGATCATGTGGATTTTATCTCTATTTGGAATAGCCTTTTATCTTGTCTATGTTGAATATACAGATTACACCATGATGGAAAAGATGAAGGAATTTGGTGTGGATGAAGATGATATGCGAGAAGAAGTAACTCTGATTGGTGAGGGAGTGCAGCAGGCTGAGACCAACATCACGGAGCGCCTCGATTATGCTGATGAACGCATAGAAGAAAGCATCGAACGACTTGAAGCTGAAAAACGCCGTATTGAAGAAGAGTTAGCAGAGAGAAAAGATGAGATTTCAGAGAAAAAAGAGCAGCTCAAAGAGACGGTGATACAGAGAATTAACGAAAAAACCGACCTTGTAGACAAGATTGAAAAAAAGAAGAAGGGGGATAAAGAATAATGAGAAATATCATTCGAATTTTTACCTCCGATGTAAAAAGACTTGCCACGAATGTGGTAGCCGTTGTAGTTATTATGGGACTTGCAGTCATACCGAGTTTGTATGCCTGGTTCAACATAATCTCAAACTGGGATCCATATGGTGAGGAATCCACAAAGAACCTAAATGTTGTTGTCGCAAGCTGTGATCAGGGAACAGAAATCGCTGGAGTAGAGCTTAATATCGGCAGTATGGTAGTATCCAATCTAAAAGAGAACGATACTATCGGTTGGGTTTTTGTAGATACAGAAGATGAAGCGGTAGACGGTGTAGAGAGCGGAGATTATTATGCTGCTTTAGTTATTGATGAGTCTTTTTCCGAGGATTTGATCAGTTTCCTCGGGGGAAACATCGAAAACCCAAAGATTACCTACTATGAAAATGAAAAGAAAAATGCCATAGCTCCAAAGATTACAAGTAAGGTCAAGACGACAGTCCAGGAAGAAATCAACAGCGCTTTCGTTTCTACTATGGCAAAAGCACTGATGAGCATGAGCGATTATGTGGTGGCCAGTGATACGGAAACAGGCAGTCTTACCAATACGGTTAAGGATAAATTGGAATCTATGGACACCGATTTGGTGACATATATCACCATTGTGGATTCTTATATTGCCATTATTGATTCTGCCAACAGTCTGATGGATGCAACAGATTCTGTTACAGACCAGTTAGATTCCATCATGCAGTCTGGTCGTTCCATCGCCAATAGTGCGGATGCAGCTGCAGATGCAGCCAGCGGAAGTGTTGATACCGTATCAGACATGATTACTTTAAATCTGGATAATATCTTAGACCAGATTGAAGCACTTTCTGATATGGTGGACAAATATGCAGACAGCATAGAAAATACCAATCTGGCTTCTGGCGATCAGATTCGTACCATAAAGACAGCAGTGGAAACTCTGCAAAGCAGCTTCAATTCTTCTATGGACAAGGTGACTTTGAATTCGACCATGGAGACGCAGAAGCAGGCGGTAAATAATGATTTTGACGCATTAGAGTCTGATTTGGATGTTTTGGCTGATAGTGTTGACAAGACTTCAGCAGATGCTAAAACTATATCGGATACATTAGAGCCACAGTTTGAGGCGTGCAAAAAGAGCATCAAGGCTTTGCGTACTACATACAATGACACGGTAAATCCTCAGCTGAATGCCACGATGAATTCCATCCAGGATTCTATCAGTCAGGTACAGACCATTTTAAATTTCTCAAGTGACAGCATAAAAGATGTATCAAATTCTCTAAACAGTTATCCGGAAATGTTGTCCTTTGGCAAAGAAAAACTGGAATCTACAAGGGATGATGCTATCGAGATGGAAAGCAAGCTGCAAGAAATGATTGCAGATATGAATGATATCGAGAGCAATGATCAGTACAATATTTTGGTGACATTGATTGAATCTGATCCGGAACTGATTGCAGACTTTATTTCAAGTCCTGTAAATCTGGTTCAGACACCGGTTTATGAGATGACCAGCAATGGTTCGGCTACTTCACCATTTTATGTAATTTTGTCTATCTGGTTCGGAGCTTTGATTCTCATTGCTATTATGCATACCGGTCTAAAGACAAATCCGGGTTGTAAAAATTTGCGCAATTACCAAAAGTTCTTTGGAAGATATATCGTCTTCTATTTGATAGGTCAGTTGCAGACTATTATTACGGTATTAGGATGTCTGTTGTATGTGGGAATCCAGTGTGAGCATCCGCTTATGTATTGGTTTGCAGCCAGCTTTACCAGCTTTACTTTTACAATCTTTATGTATTCTCTTGCATATGCTTTTGGCAATGTGGGAGAGGCTGCAGCAGTTGTTCTCATGGTTATCCAGGTTGCAGGAAGTGGCGGAACTTTCCCTGTGGAAGTCCTTCCGAAAGTCTTCCAATACTTGTATAACTATATGCCGTTTGCCCATGGTATGAATGCTTTGCGTGAGACCATTGCGGGATGCCATGGCAATGATTATTGGATTTACCTGTCACAGATGCTAATCTACATCGGAGTTGCACTCTTCTTTGGACTTGTAATCAGTATTCCTTGCAAGAAGCTCAATGAAAAAATTGAGGAGAGCAAGGAGAGAACAGATTTGCTGGTATAAATTTTACAGAAGTTAAATTATCAGATTCCTATTACATCGAATCATAATAGCCAGTC
>CAVIOJ010000206.1:0-6568 GCA_963644225.1 Lachnospiraceae bacterium
GCCCACAGCGTAAGGGTGATCTTCGTCGTTCACGTGCAGCTGCAGTTAACATCGTTCCTAACTCAACTGGAGCAGCTAAGGCAATCGGCCTTGTTATTCCAGAATTGAACGGAAAGTTAATCGGATCTGCTCAGCGTGTTCCATGCCCAACAGGTTCTACTACAATTCTTGTTGCTACAATCGAAAAGAGCGCTACAGTTGATGAAATCAACGCAGCTATGAAGGCAGCAGCTACAGAATCATTCGCTTACAATGAGGATGAAATCGTTTCTTCAGATATCATCGGTTCAACAGCTGGATCAATCTTCGATGCTACACAGACAATGGTAGGCGAGGATAATCTTGTACAGGTTGTTTCATGGTATGACAACGAGAACAGCTACACATCTCAGATGGTTCGTACTATCAAGTACTTCTCAGAGTTAGCATAATTTGGTTTTGTGCTATTTCATCAATGGATTTTCCTTTGATAGAAATATCCCAAAATTGGTAAAATTAGCCAACATGGGGTCCGGTCTTTTGGGCCGGGCCTCTTTTTGTTACAAGACCTCAAAACTCTTGTAATACAAAACTCTATTTTATAAAAAGAAAACGGAGGATTTAATCATGGGATTAAATAAAAAATCAGTCGATGACATCAACGTAAAGGGACAACGTGTTCTTTGCAGATGTGATTTCAATGTGCCTCTTATTGATGGCAAAATCACAGATGAGAACCGTTTGGTTCAGGCTCTTCCTACAATCAAAAAATTAGTTGCTGATGGTGGTAAAGTTATTCTTTGCTCACATCTTGGAAAGCCAAAGGGACAGCCAGTTCCTGAACTTAGTCTTGCACCAGTTGCAAAGAGATTGAGTGAACTTTTAGGACAGGAAGTAAAATTTGCTGCTGACAACGAAGTAGTTGGACCAAATGCAAAGGCTGCTGTTGAGGCTATGAAAGACGGCGACATTATTCTTCTTGAGAATACAAGATATCGTGAAGAAGAGACAAAGAATGGCGAAGCATTCTCAAAAGATCTTGCTTCTATCTGCGATGTATTTGTAAATGACGCATTTGGAACAGCCCACAGAGCACATTGCTCAAATGTTGGTGTTACAGAATTCGTTGATACAGCTGTTGTTGGATACCTTATGCAAAAGGAAATTGACTTCCTTGGAAATGCTGTAGAAAATCCTGTACGTCCATTTGTTGCTATTTTAGGTGGCGCAAAAGTTTCTTCAAAAATTTCAGTTATTGAAAATCTCCTTGACAAGGTAGATACCTTGATCATCGGCGGTGGTATGGCTTATACATTCATGGCTGCTCATGGTGAGACTGTAGGTAAGTCTCTTCTTGAGAAGGATTATATGGATTACGCCCTTGAGATGGAGAAAAAAGCAGAGGAGAAAGGCGTAAAACTTTTGATTCCAATCGATACTGTTTGTGGTGATGATTTCAAAAACGATTGCAACATCAAGGTTGTTGGACGTGGTGAAATTCCTGATGATATGGAAGGAATGGATATCGGACCAAAGACACGCGAACTCTTTACAAATGCTGTAAAAGATGCGAAGACTGTTGTTTGGAATGGACCAATGGGATGCTTCGAGATGCCAAACTTTGCAAATGGTACAATTGCTATTTGTGAAGCACTTGCACAAATCGATGGAACAACCATTATTGGTGGTGGTGATTCTGCATCCGCTGCAAATAACTTGGGATATGGCGACAAGATGACACACATCTCTACTGGTGGTGGAGCTTCTTTGGAATTCCTTGAAGGCAAGGATTTACCTGGTGTAGTCGCTGCAAATGACAAATAATTAATAAGAGAGGTTTTTGGTAATGGCAAGAACAAAAATTATTGCAGGCAACTGGAAGATGAACAAGACTCCTAGCGAGGCAGTTGCTTTGATTAATGAATTGAAACCTTTGGTTGCTAACGAAGATGTAGATGTTGTATTCTGTGTTCCAGCAATCGATATTATTCCTGCAGTAGAAGCTGCAAAAGGAACCAACATCCATATCGGTGCTGAAAATATGTACTTCGAAGAGAGCGGTGCATATACAGGAGAGATTGCTCCAAATATGCTTACAGATGCTGGCGTAGAGTATGTAGTTCTTGGACACTCAGAGAGAAGAGAATACTTCGCTGAGACAGATGAGACAGTTAATAAAAAGGTTTTAAAAGCTTTTGAACATGGTATTACACCAATCGTTTGCTGTGGTGAGACACTCACCCAGAGAAAGCAGGGAATCTACATTGAGTGGATTCGTATGCAGATTAAGATTGCTTTCCAGAATGTTTCAGCTGATCAGGCTGCAAAGGCTGTTATCGCTTATGAGCCTATTTGGGCTATTGGAACAGGAGAGACTGCAACAAGTGATCAGGCTGAGGAAGTATGCTCTGCTATCAGAAAATGTATCGCAGAAGTTTACGACGAAGCTACTGCAGAATCAATTCGTATTCAGTACGGTGGATCTGTTAATGCGGGAAATGCTGCAGAATTATTTGCAAAACCAGACATTGATGGTGGACTCGTTGGTGGTGCGTCATTAAAGGCTGATTTCGGCAAGATTGTTAATTATAACGCCTAAGATTTTTTATTATAAGAAGCCCTTCGGATTTTTACAATCCGGAGGGTTTTTTCTTGAGGGGCATTCTTGCATATGATAGAATATGCAAGAAAGGATGCGAAGATATTATGAAAAAAAGAATATTTTATATGGGAATTTTGTCATTAGCGCTTCTTTTTGCGGCTTGTGGCAATAAGGATACTCAAAATAATAAAAATAATAGTGAAGCAGTAGAAAAGGAGGAGTTTTCCTACGAAGATGCTTCCGTAGAGGAGCTAGAAGTTAAAGCCAGCGACAATGATTTGCAGGCAATTATCACGCTGGCTAATCGCTATGACTATGGAAATGAAGATGTTTCACAGGATTTTGAAAAAGCCAAGACATGGTATTTAAAAGCATGTGATTTGGATAGTACAGAAGCAATGTGTGTTCTTGGGTATTATTCTTTAAATGGTTTAGATGGGCAGGTTGATCTTGATACTGCTGTGGAATATTTTACAAAAGCAATTGATTTGGGCGATGACAGGGGACGTATCGGTTTAGCCAGGGCTTATATGGCAGGCTATGGTGATGAGAATACTTCTGATGAACTGGCTTATAATGCCATAGAAAATGCTTTTTCCAATGAAAAGAATGCGCTTTCTTCTTACTATATGGCATATGTTTTGGAAAATGGAATTGGTACAGATGTAAATATATCAGAGGCAATTTCCTTGTATGAAGAGGTTGCTAGTGAAAAAGATTTGGACATCTATGATGATTATTTACCAAATGCAGCCAATGTTAGATTAGGACTTATCTATATGCATGGAAATGGAATAGAGTCTGATTATGAAAAGGCCAAAGATTATTTTGAGATGGCAGCAGATCAGAATTATCCTGAGGGACTTTACTATGTAGGACAGCTCTATGAAAACGGCATTGGAGTTGATGAGGATTATGAAAAAGCCATGGAGTATTACGAAAAAGCGGCTGACTTGGAGTATGCTCCTGCACAAAATCAAATTGGCTATATGTACTACAATGGTTTTGGCGTAGAACAAAATATTGACCAGGCGGTTTACTATCAAAAACTTGCAGCAATGCAGGGTTATGCGGTAGCACAGATTAATCTGGGATATCTATATGAAAATGGTATAGGTGTAGAGCAAAATTATGATACAGCAATCGCCTACTATCAAATGGCTGCCAATCAAAATTATCAGGGGGCACAGGAAGCTTTACTGCGTGTGTATAATTTAAACGAAGATGGACAGTAATCGAAAAGTTTTTGTTTTTGCCAGTATCTTTGTTGCTGGTGTTATATTTTTCGTTTGGTATCTGCTTTTCGGGGCGGATTTTTTGGCGCGCCTAAAAGTAAATACAGATGCCAATGAAAATACGACTGTAAAACAAGAAGAGACGATACTTCTCGATATAAGTGGTATTGATGATGCCTATCAGGCCATTTTGGAAAAAAGCACCAGAGACTTTTTGGGCAATCATCCTGTGGATGAAGAATTTTTAAACTGGTTTCTAGGAAGGTATGGTGAAGAGAGTCTAAAAGTGATTGCTGAGTACGCGTCCAACCTGGATAATGATATTTGGTATCAGACTACAGGAAACAGTATTCATGTTCTCTGGTATCAATATCTAAAAGATTCTGGAATGCAATCGGATGTAAGTGATCATACTTATGAAAAAGAGTGCGCCAATTCTTCCAAGATTCTTATAGATTTTACGGGAGACTTTTCGTTGGCTGAAGGTATTGCTACAACTGATTTTTACCATGCCAACGGCGATGATATTACAAAATGTCTCGATGCCAATTTGATTTCTGAAATGACATCGGCAGATATAATGCTAATCAACAATGAATTCGTTTATTCTTCCAGAGGAACAGCCTTGGCTGGAAAGGATTATACTTTTCGAGGAAATCCAACTGCTTGCCAAAGCCTTTTGGCGCTTGGGGTAGACGTTGTAAACTTGGCCAACAATCATGTCTATGATTTTGGAGAGATAGGATTACTTGATACTATAGATACAATTAATTTCAATGGATTGCCGTATATTGGAGCAGGGAGAGATTTGGCTGAAGCCGAGGAAGCCATTTATTTTATTGCAGGTGGAAAGAGGATAGCAATTGTTTCTGCTACACAAGTTGAAAGAAGTACAAATTTTACAAAAGAAGCAACCGAAGATTCTGCCGGAGTCTTAAAGACGCTTGACAGTACAAAATATGCTGCTGTCATACGAAAGGCAAAAAAGAATGCTGATTATGTAATTTGTTATGTCCATTGGGGAACAGAGTATAAAAATGCAAGAGGAAATGATCAGTATCTTTTGGCAAATGATTTTGTTGAAGCTGGTGCAGATGCCATTATCGGGGCTCATTCCCATTGCTTGCAGGGTGCGGATTTTATAGATGGCGTCCCAATATATTATAGCCTTGGTAATTTTTATTTTTCTTTGGATGAGAATATGCCTGAGGACTACGATACTGCCGTGGCACAGATTGAGATTTCAGAGGATGGAACCTTACAAACCAGACTTCTTCCATGTCATTTTTCGAAAGGTTATTTATCTTTAGTTACGGATGAAGATAAGAAAAAACAGGTTTTGTCCGATGTGGCTTCTTATTCCCAAGGAATTACTTTTGATGATAATGGATATCTACTTGCCTATTAGAATGGGGACTTGGATGTATTTTTTTAGTTATCTTGTCCATTGATTATAGAAAAAATAGAATATAAAATATTATAGGTTTGTAAAATGTGAAAAAGATACCATCAGGTGTCTGTAGATAAAAAGAAAAGAGGAAAAAAGATGAGCAAGAAACCAGTTGTATTAATGATTCTAGACGGATATGGCTTGAATGAAAGAACAGAGGCAAACGCAGTTTATATGGCAAACACGCCAAACATGGATGCCCTCATGAAGGATTACCCTTTTGTTAAAGGAAATGCAAGTGGTCTTGCAGTAGGACTTCCTGATGGTCAGATGGGTAACTCAGAAGTTGGTCATCTAAATATGGGCGCTGGTCGTATTGTATATCAGGAGTTGACTCGTATTACAAAAGAAATTGAAGACGGTGATTTCTTTGAAAATGAAGCATTGAAAAATGCAATGGCAAATGCAAAAGAAAAAAATAGTTCTTTACATTTATTTGGTCTTTTATCAGATGGTGGTGTACATAGTCACATCACTCATCTTTATGGTTTGCTTGAGATGGCAAAAAGAGAAGGTCTTGAAAAAGTTTATGTACACGGCTTTATGGATGGACGTGATACAGCACCTACAAGCGGAATTACTTTTGTCGATGCTTTGGAAGAAAAGATGTCTGAAATCGGCGTAGGAAAGATTGCTTCTTTGTCTGGTCGTTATTATGCCATGGATCGTGACAATCGTTGGGATCGTGTTGAGACTGCTTACAAGGCTTTGACACTTGGACAGGGAAATACAGCTGCTAATGCTCATGATGCTATGCAGGCTTCTTATGATGATGATAAGACAGATGAATTCGTTGTTCCTACAGTTATAACAGAAAATGGTCAGCCGGTCGGAAAGATTTCATCTGATGACAGTGTTATCTTCTTTAACTTTAGACCAGATCGTGCAAGAGAAATTACCAGAGCATTCTGTAGTGACGATTTTGATGGATTTGACAGAGGAGAGCGTTTGAATCTTTCTTATGTTTGCTTCAGCGAATATGATGTTACCATTCCAAATAAAGAGGTTGCTTTCCACAAGGTTGAACTTCATAACACATTTGGCGAGTATTTGGCAGCTCATGGTATGACCCAGGCCAGAATCGCTGAAACAGAAAAATATGCACATGTTACCTTCTTCTTTAATGGTGGCGTCGAAGAGCCAAACGAAGGGGAAGACCGTATCCTTGTAAAATCTCCAAAGGTTGCTACATATGATTTGCAGCCTGAGATGAGCGCTCCAGAGGTTTGTGATAAGCTTTGCGAGGCAATTACAGCAGATAAATATGACGTGATTATCATTAATTTTGCAAATCCTGATATG
>CAVIOJ010000207.1:0-14325 GCA_963644225.1 Lachnospiraceae bacterium
GCTTGAACGTCTCGCACCTCGTGCAAACATTTTGCTGGATAGCGACATTAACTCCTACACGACACGACTTATTCAAGCGTATGCACTCAGGCGAACGGCGCGTCTACGCAAGTGTCCAGCGTTAAATGAACACAAACAATCGGGGAGAGCCGAAAACGATACCAACAAATTAGCAATTTGAGCCGAGCTCGGCTGGTGGGGAAGTGGCCAGGCCCTATATCCGGCAGGGGCGCCCTCAAGTGAGGCTTAAAAATACAGACACGAAAAATTCATAGATTCTTAAGGGAAATGGTCTTTTAATTGGCGGTGCTTATGGGTATAATAAGAAAAGTTGTAATGAGACCTTGTTTTTAGAAGGAGAAAGAAATGAAGATTGTTTCATTTGCGATTCCGAGTTATAACTCGGAGGGATACATGTCAAAATGCATCGAGTCTTTGCTGCCAGGCGGAGAAGATGTGGAGATTATTATTGTGGATGATGGGTCTAGTGACCGTACGGCGGAGATAGCGGATGCTTATGCGGCCAAATACCCGACCATCGTTCGTGCCGTCCATCAGGAAAATGGAGGCCATGGCTGTGCTGTCAATACTGGACTTGCCAATGCTACTGGCTTGTATTTTAAGGTGGTGGATTCTGACGACTGGGTAGATGCTGATGCCTATGAAAAGGTGCTGGCTACTCTGAAAAAATTTGTAGAGGATGATACCTTGGTAGATATGCTTCTTACCAATTATGTCTATGAAAAAATAGACGGGGACTATCATCACCAGCGTACAATGAAATACCCTCTGTTGTTTGAGGAGAACGAGATTACTACCTGGGCTGATATGAAGCGCAATCTCAAGGGATTTTCCATTTTGATGCATTCAGTTACTTATAGAACTCAGATGCTTAGGGACTGTCACTTAGAGCTTCCAAAGCATACTTTCTACGTGGACAATCTTTTTGTCTATGAGCCATTGCCTAGTGTAAAGACTATCTATTATCTCAATGTGGACTTTTATCGTTATTATATCGGCCGTGACGGTCAGTCGGTAGCGGAGGCCACCATGGTAAAAAGAATTGACCAGCAGCTCTATGTCAACAAGCGCATGGTAGATGCATTTGATTTGTGGGAGATTGAGGAGGAGCATTTGCGTGAGTATATGCTTTCTTACTTGGAGACCATTACAGTGGTATCCACTTGTATCGGTTATGTTTCCAATGATCCGGTCAATCTCAAAAAGATCAAGGATCTCTGGAAATATATCAAGGACAAGGATATTAGAACCTATCGTCATCTTAGATGGGGATTGCTCGGCAATGCCATGAATTTGCCTGGTCGCTTCGGCAGACACTTATCTGTTCGAGCTTACAAGATTTCTCAAAAGATTATGGGATTCAATTAAAAAAACGCCTCTGGCTTCAGATTTCCTGGGCCAGGGGCGTTATTTTATGTATTTTATTTACAGTATTCTGATAAGAGTTCCTGCTTCATGTCATAGAGCTTTTGTGAGAGATCTACATGAACCTTGGAAGGATTGATAAAACGCTTGTTTTCCTCCCAGAGTGTTTCCTTTTCTTTTTCACAGATGCTTCGTATTTCCATAACTGAAGGTGAATCGTAAACTCGCTTACCTTCTTTGATTACCTGAACCAACATCTCTTTTGTGGAGAAAGTTCCACCTGCCAGATATGTCTTCTTCCATGGTTCGTTTGGATCGAATAATTTAAGCTCCTGGCTCTCATCGATTTCTTCACCAACCAGACAAATCAAATCAGCCTTGATCTTGCCGCTTTCCTTGTCATAGATACGGTAGAATGTCTTGTTGCCTGGGTTTGTAACTTTTTCTGTATTCTCAGAAAGCTTGATCTTTGGAATGAAATTGCCAGCATCATCTGTGATGGCTGCAAGCTTGTAGACTCCACCGAAAGCAGGGCAGTCCTTTGAAGTGATGAGGTTGGTACCAACACCCCAGGATGTAATGGTGGCTCCCTGGGATTTTAGACTCTGAATCAGGTATTCATCCAAGTCGTTAGATGCTGATATGATGGCGTCTGTAAAGCCTGCATCGTCCAACATCTTTCTGACTTTTTTTGAAAGATAAGCCAAGTCACCGCTGTCCATGCGGATACCATAATTTTTAAGCTCGACACCGGCATCGCGCATCTCGGTAAAGACCTTGATGGCATTTGGAATACCGGAATTTAATGTGTCGTATGTATCTACAAGAAGGGTGCAGGCGTTTGGATAAAGACGGGCATACTCCTTGAAAGCGGTATATTCGTCCTTGAAACTCATGATCCAGCTGTGGGCATGTGTTCCTAGAACCGGAACGTCAAACATCTGACCAGCTAACACATTGGAAGTTCCCTTGCAGCCTCCGATAACTGCAGCTCTGGCACCGTAAGTACCGCTGTCTGGTCCCTGGGCACGACGCAGACCAAATTCCATAACACCATCGCCTTTTGCAGCGTAGCATACTCTGGCGGCCTTCGTTGCAATCAGGCACTGGTGATTCATGATATTTAAAATGGCAGTTTCTACCAGCTGAGCCTCCATAATAGGAGCTATGACTTTTACCAAAGGTTCTCTTGGAAAAATAACTGAGCCCTCTGGAACTGCGTAAATATCTCCGGAAAAATGAAAGTCTGCTAAGTAAGCGAGAAAGTCTTCATCAAAGATAGACAGGCTTCTAAGATAGGCGATGTCGTCATCATCGAAATGAAGATTCTCGATGTAGTCGATTACCTGCTCTACACCAGCGCAGATGGCATATCCTCCGTCGGAAGGATTGGTGCGGTAAAAAGCATCAAATACTACAGTGTGATTGTTGTTGTTTTTAAAGTAGCCCTGCATCATGGTCATTTCATACAAATCGGTAAGCAGGGTGAGATTTAATGTACTCATTTTCTCCTCTTTTCTTTTTTATTATGTGAAAAATATTGCTTTGCCTAAAAGCGCTTTTTTCTTGCCTAGACAAAGATTTTCGTCTATTATAGCATTTATGGTAAAAAAATGTGACATAAAATTGAAAAAAGTCTAGACAGGTGTCTTGACACCTCTGGATTAGATAGAAGGGATGAAAAGATGAACAACGATCATATGTTTGAAGATGAAGAAAATATGAGCTATACCATGGGAAGCGAAACTCATGGCAGCCAGGGAGAAAATCCTTACCAAAAAAATGACAACCAGCAAAATCCATATCAGAACAATGGTGGATATAATAACAACCAGCAGAATCCATATACGAAATATGCCAAGAAGACCGTAGGACCACATGGAAAAAAACTTGGCCTTGGATTTGGTATTGCATCACTGGTACTTGGACTTATGTCCTTGTTTGGATTTTTTACAATAATCAATATAATCCCGGCCATTCTTGCCATCATTTTTGGCATCATACAAATCGCTAGTTATGAAAAGAAGGGATTTGCCATCGGTGGAATCGTGACTGCAGTCGCATCCATTGCACTTTGCCTTATCACCTGGGGCTTGATCCTTACCAATGCATCTTTTCTTTATATGATGCAGGATGAGATGCTTGATATTTTGGAAAATGATGAAGACTTCCAGGAGTATATGGATCAGTATCTTGATGATAACGGAGTCTATATTTACGAGGAAGATGATACATTATAATTTGGCGGGCGAATAGCCTGTCCCATCCTTGACAAACACAGGGATTCTGAGTATAATTTTCAAGGATTTATATAGAAAATGCGTTGAGGAAGACAGTACGCAGAGGTGAGAACGTCGAGCGAGTCGGGTATGGTGTGAGCCGATACTAGTATCTATCTGTGGAAGATCACTTCTTAGCAGCGGACTGAAGGATTTTATCTGGTAGGAAAGCCGTGATTCTCTACGTTACAGAGGACATGTATGCAAAGGTGCAGGACACTTTTAAGTACAGCGTTATAGGTGGTATACGAGACTCTCGTCCTGATAACGGACGGGAGTTTTTTTACTTTTTTAAATAATGAAAGGAAGTCGACTATGTACAAGAAAGTCAACACTGAACTCAACTTTGTTGAGAGAGAAAAAGCAACAGAAAAATTCTGGCGCGAAAATGACATTTTTAAAAAGTCTATGGAGAACCGCAAGGAAGGAGAGACCTATACTTTTTATGATGGACCTCCTACAGCCAACGGCAAGCCACATATTGGTCACGTTGAGACCCGTACCATCAAGGATATGATTCCTCGTTACCAGACCATGAAGGGCAAGTATGTTCCTCGTAAGGCTGGTTGGGATACCCACGGTCTTCCAGTTGAGATCGAAGTAGAGAAAAAATTGGGCCTTGATGGCAAGGAACAGATTGAAGAATATGGTATGGAGCCTTTCATCAAACAGTGTAAGGAATCCGTATGGAAATACAAGGGTATGTGGGAAGATTTCTCAGGAACTGTTGGTTTCTGGGCTGATATGGATGACCCATATGTTACCTATGATGACAATTTCATCGAGTCAGAGTGGTGGGCACTCAAGGAAATATGGAACAAAAAGTTGCTCTACAAGGGCTTTAAAATCGTTCCTTACTGCCCACGTTGCGGTACCCCTCTTTCTTCTCAGGAAGTAGCACAGGGATACAAGCTTGTAAAGGAGCGCTCTGCAATCGTTCGCTTCAAGGTAGTTGGAGAGGACGCATACTTTTTAGCATGGACCACAACTCCTTGGACATTGCCTTCTAACGTAGCTCTTTGTGTCAATCCAAATGAGACTTACTGCAAGGTAAAGGCAGCAGATGGTTATACATATTATATGGCCGAGGCTCTTTTGGACAAGGTGTTAGGTGGCTTGGCAGAAGAAGGAAAGCCAGCATATGAAGTCCTTGAGACCATGACTGGTAAAGACTTGGAGTACAAGGAATATGAGGCTCTCTATGCATGTGCTGCTGAGTCTGCCGCAAAGCAGAATAAAAAAGGACATTTTGTGACATGTGATACCTACGTTACCATGAGTGATGGTACCGGTATCGTACATATCGCTCCTGCATTTGGCGAGGATGATGCCAACGTGGGACGCAACTACGACCTTCCATTCGTACAGTTTGTAGATGGCAAGGGTGAGATGACAGCTGAGACACCTTACGCTGGTAAGTTTGTCAAGGACGCAGACAAGGATGTTTTAGTTGACCTTGATAAGGAAGGCAAGCTTTTTGACGCACCAAAATTCGAGCATGATTATCCACACTGCTGGAGATGCGATACACCACTTATCTACTATGCTAGAGAGTCTTGGTATATCAAGGAGACAGCTGTAAAAGATGATTTGATTCGCAACAATAACACTGTCAACTGGATTCCAGAATCTATCGGTAGCGGACGTTTTGGAAACTGGTTGGAAAATATCCAGGACTGGGCTATTTCTCGTAACCGTTATTGGGGAACACCACTCAATATCTGGGAATGCCAGTGTGGTCATCAGGAATGTATCGGAAGCCGAGCAGAACTTGCCGAGCGCGCAGGTGATCCAAAGGCTGCAGAGGTAGAACTTCACCGTCCATATATTGATGAAGTGACATTTGCCTGCCCTGACTGTGGAAAGACAATGCACCGTGTACCAGAAGTTATCGACTGCTGGTTTGACTCTGGAGCAATGCCATTTGCCCAGCATCACTATCCATTTGAAAATAAAGAACTCTTCGAGCAGCAGTTCCCAGCACAGTTTATTTCTGAGGCAGTGGATCAGACTCGTGGTTGGTTCCATTCATTGATGGCAGAGTCTACATTGTTATTTAACAAGGCTCCTTATGAAAATGTCATCGTTCTTGGACATGTACAGGATGAAAATGGACAGAAGATGTCAAAATCAAAGGGAAATGCAGTTGACCCATTTGACGCATTAGAGACATATGGCGCAGATGCTATCCGTTGGTACTTCTACACTGCAAGTGCACCATGGATTCCAAAGAGATTCTCAGGTAAGCTTGTCCAGGAAGGCCAGAGAAAGTTCATGGGAACACTGTGGAATACCTATGCATTCTTCGTACTTTATGCCAATATCGACGAGTTCGACGCAAGCAAATATACACTTGAATATGATAAATTATCCGTTATGGATCAGTGGATTTTATCAAGACTCAACTCTACTATCCGTGAGGTGGATGACAACTTGGCCAGCTACCGTATTCCGGAAGCAGCAAAGGGACTCGAGTCATTTGTAGATGATATGAGTAACTGGTATGTGCGCCGTAGCCGTGAGCGTTTCTGGGCAAAGGGCATGGAACAGGACAAGATCAATGCATATATGACTCTCTATACCTGTCTTGTTTCTATCTCAAAGGCAGCAGCACCTATGATTCCTTTCATGACTGAGGAAATCTATCAGAACCTGGTTCGCAGCATTGATGCAAATGCTCCAGAAAGTATTCATCTTTGTGATTATCCAGTAGTAGATGAAACATGCATCAACAAGGAATTGGAAGACAATATGGCAGAGCTTCTCAAAGTTGTTGTCATGGGTAGAGCCTGCAGAAATACAGCCAACATCAAAAACCGCCAGCCTATCGGCCAGATGTATGTAAAGGCAGAAGAGGAGCTTCCAGAATTCTACTTGGATATCATCGCAGACGAGTTGAATGTGAAAAAAGTTACATTTACCCAGGATGTGGCAGCATTTACCACCTATACCTTCAAGCCACAGCTTCGTACTGTTGGACCAAAATATGGTAAATTCCTAAAGGGCATCCAGGAAGGACTTGCCAATTTAGATGGCAACAAGGCTATGGCAGAATTACAGGCAAATGGTCTTTTGAAACTTCCAGAGGTAGATGCATCTATCGAACTTAGTGAAGAAGATTTGCTTATCACCATGACCCAAAAGGAAGGTTATGTGACTGAAAATGATGCCAACCTTACAGTAGTGCTTGATACCAACCTTACAGAAGAACTCTTAGAGGAGGGATTTGTAAGAGAGATTATCAGCAAGATCCAGACTATGCGTAAGGAAGCTGGATTTGAGGTTATGGACCATATCACGGTTTCTTATGTGGCTGATGAACACGTAAATACTATATTTGAAAAAAATGCCAGTCTCATCGCTGATGAAGTTCTTGCAACTGAGATTTCGGCAAAAGACGCAGGAAGTTATAAGAAAGAATGGAACATCAATGGCGAGACCGTAACTCTTGGAGTAGCAAAAAACTAAAAAGATTTTTACCACGAAGGAGGGCCACGAAGGAAATGGCAACTAATTTCGACAAGAAAGCATTCAAAAAGCAGATTAAAGAGAATGTAAAGCTTCTTTACCGCAAGGACTTTGAGGAAGCAAAACCACAGGAGGTCTACCAGGCGGTAGCCTTTGCTGTGAAAGATATGGTGATTGACAACTGGCTTGCAACACAAAAGACCATGGAAAAGAAGGATCCAAAGACAGTTTATTACATGTCTATGGAGTTCTTGATGGGTAGAGCCCTTGGTAACAATATGTTAAATCTTTGCCACTATGATGAAGTGGCAGAGTGCTTGGATGAGATGGGCTTTGATATCAATGCTATCGAAGACGAAGAGCCGGATCCAGCCCTTGGTAATGGTGGACTTGGTCGTCTTGCAGCCTGCTTTATGGACTCTCTTTCTACTTTGGGATACGCAGCTTACGGATGCGGCATTCGCTATCGCTATGGTATGTTCAAACAAAAAATCGAGGATGGCTATCAGAAGGAAGTGCCTGACAACTGGTTGAAAAATGGTTATCCATTTGAAATCAAGCGTCCAGAGTACGCTCACGAAGTTCGCTTTGGCGGATATGTTCGTACAGAAAGTATGGAAGATGGCAATACCAAGTTTATCCATGAGGGATATAATTCAGTTATCGCCGTTCCTTATGACATGCCAATCACAGGTTATGACAACAATATGGTCAACACCCTTATGATCTGGGATGCTGAGCCAAAGGAAGTCTTTAGTCTAGATTCTTTTGACAAGGGAGACTATGACAAAGCTGTCGCTGAGGAAAACCTGGCCAGAAACTTGGTTGAGGTCCTATATCCAAACGACAATCACATCTTTGGTAAGGAACTTCGCTTGAAGCAGCAGTACTTCTTTGTATCTGCCAGCTTGCAGCGTATTCTTGCAAGATACAAAAAGAACCACAGTGACATCAAAAAACTTCATGAAAAAGTGGCAATTCAGATGAACGATACCCATCCAACACTTGCTGTTGCTGAGTTGATGCGACTTCTCTTGGATGAGGAAGGCTTGAGCTGGGATGAGGCTTGGGAAGTTACCTGCAAGACAGTAGCTTATACCAACCACACCATCATGTCAGAAGCATTGGAAAAATGGCCTGTTGAAATCTTCCAGAGATTGCTCCCTAGAGTTTACCAGATCGTTGACGAGATCAATCGCAGATTCGAGCAGGAGATTCGCAATCGTTTCCCTGGAGATGAGGAAAAAGTTGCCAAGATGGGCATCATTCGTGATGGTCAGGTAAAAATGGCACATCTTGCCATTGCAGCAGGTTACTCTGTCAATGGTGTAGCAAGACTTCATACAGAGATTTTGAAAAATCAGTCTTTGCATGAGTTTTATGAGATGTATCCTGAGAAATTCAACAACAAGACCAATGGTATTACCCAGAGACGTTTCCTCTTACACGGCAACCGTCTTCTTGCAGATTGGGTTACCGGTGAAATCGGAGATGGCTGGATTACAGATTTGTCTCAGATGAAAAAATTGGAGCCACTTGCAGATGATGCAAAGGCACAAAAAGAATTCAAGGAAATCAAGTACAAGAATAAACTTCGTCTGGCTGCCTATATCAAGGAACATAACGGAATTGAAGTTGATCCAAATTCCATCTTTGATGTGCAGGTAAAGAGACTCCATGAGTACAAGCGTCAGCTTCTCAACATCTTGCATGTGATGTATCTTTACAACCAGATCAAGGAAAATCCAGAGATGGAATTTTACCCACGCACCTTTATCTTCGGAGCAAAGGCTGCAGCTGGTTATAAAAATGCCAAGCTCACTATCAAGCTCATTAACAATGTAGCAGAAGTGATCAACAACGATCCAAGTATTGATGGCAAGATCAAGGTAGTCTTTATCGAGGATTACCGAGTATCCAATGCTGAGTGGATTTTTGCTGCAGCAGATGTATCTGAGCAGATTTCTACAGCCAGCAAGGAGGCTTCTGGAACCGGTAACATGAAATTTATGTTAAATGGTGCTCTTACCATCGGAACCATGGATGGAGCCAATGTTGAGATGGTAGAAGAGATGGGACAGGAGAATGCCTTTATCTTTGGTATGAGTGCAGATGAAGTCATCGCTCATGAGAAAAATCGTGACTACAATCCGGTAGAGATTTACAATAATGATGCCGATATCAAGAAGGTATTGGATCAGCTTGTAAATGGTTACTATGCTGGAGGAGACAGTGAACTTTTCCGCAACCTTTACGATTCACTTCTCAATACAAAGTGCACTCAGTTTGCAGACACTTATTTTGTCCTTGCGGACTTCCGCTCTTATGCAGATGCGCAAAAGCGCGTGATGGAAGCCTATATGGATGAGAAGACATGGGTGAAAAAAGCTATCTTGAATGTGGCCAATGTTGGAAAATTCTCTGCAGATCGTACCATTGAAGAGTATGCAACAGAAATCTGGCATTTGGACAGAATCAAAGTATCAAAATAATAGAAAGACAATCAGTATGAAAACAGGACTTATCGTTGAAGGGGGAGGAATGAAATGCGCGTACAGCGCTGGGGTTTTAGACATCTTCTTGGACGAAGGGATATCCTTTGATTATTGCATTGGTGTTTCAGCGGGGGCGGCTAATGCTGCCTCCTTTTTGGCTGGACAAAGAGAACGTAATATGCGCTACTACACCGAGCATGTAAAGGATCCGAGATATATTAGTTTGGGGAATTTTATAAAGACGGGATCGCTCTTTGGATTGCAATATATCTATGGAGACATGACCAATGAAGGCGGCGTAGATCCGCTCGATTATGATGCGTATCACAACAATCCGACGGAAGCTTATCTTCCGGCTACGGATGTACTTACAGGACAGCCTCGTTATTTTAATAAAAATGAGATGGAGCGCAATTCTTACCAGCCTATTATGGCTTCCTGTGCTCTGCCAGTGGCTTGCAAACCGATTTCTTATGAGGGACATATGTACTATGATGGTGGAGTTTCTGATTCCATACCATTGCAGCACGCTTTGGACCATGGTTGTGATCGCCTTGTAGTTATTTTTTCAAAACCGAGAGGTTTTCGCATGGAGCCGCAGGGGTTTCGCTTGGGTTATACCCTGGCCTTAAAAAACAAATATCCTAAAATAGTAGATGCCCTAAATCATAGACACGAGGTCTATAATCGTGAGATGGAACTTGCAGATGCTTTAGAAAAAGAAGGAAAACTTGTATCATATTGTCCAAGCCCTGATGTGAAGATATCGACTTATACCACAGATCCTGCCATAACTATGCAGCTTTATGAAAATGGATTGCAGGATGCTAGGGCCAATGCAAATCGACTAAAGGAGTTTTTAAATGGAAAATAAAATGTCAAATCTCTGGAAGACTTTGCTTCCAACCATGGCAGTCTTTGCACTGCAAAATTTCATTTCCCTTGTCGCAATGTTTTTACTTTTTGCAATACAGGCCCATGAATATACCACAGGTTCTTACATGGATTTTTTGAATAACTTTTTTGAGACCACATCTTCATCAGATTTTCTGGTGGGAACGCTGGCTGCCTATGCTGCCACAGGTATTATATTGCTTGGATTTTGGTACTTAAAAAAAGGAAAAGATAAGACCAAGACAAGACCAGCACTTTTACCACTGAAGAGTCATCCGGTATTTTATGTAGCTGGAGTACTTGTTTTGTCTGTTGGAATGTTATATTTGTCTACCTATGGGGTGGAAATCCTTAGCATCTTTTGGCCAAGTTTGTCGGAAAACTATGCTGATTTGATGGAAAATATCGGCTTGGATGGAGATTATAGCGCTTTGCTTTTAGTCTATACTGCGATACTTGGACCTATTTGCGAGGAAATCACCTTTCGCGGACTGACTTTTTCCTATGCGAAAAAAGTAATGCCTTTCTGGTCGGCCAATATCGTCCAGGCCCTGCTTTTTGCAGGTTTTCATATGAATATGACTCAGGCTATCTGGGCATTTTTCATCGGCTTGGCATTCGGCTATTTTGTGGAAAAATCAGGCAATCTTTTTACAGGTATTTTGCTTCATATCTGTTTTAATGCTTATTCACTTGTCGTTGGTGTTTCTATATTTGGAGAGGGACCGGCAGGATTATTTGCCACATTGTTCTTTGCGATGGCGGCAACTTACATAGGAATTGTCGTTTTAAAACGCGCTATGCCACAGGAAGTGGCCGAGAAAAAAACTGAAGAAAACGATGAGACTAAGTGATAGCGAGAATGTTTTTGGGATAAAGCTTTAAGAGAAAGGAAAAACATGGCATTTGTACATTTACATACCCATACAGAATATAGTTTGCTGGATGGATCAAACAAAATAACAGAATATGTATCTCGTGTAAAAGAACTGGGTATGAATGCCGCGGCTATCACGGATCACGGGGTTATGTATGGCGTGATTGATTTTTACAAGGAGTGTAAAAATCAGGGGATTCGACCTATATTAGGCTGCGAGGTGTACGTGGCACCGGGCTCTCGATTTGACAGAGAAGTTTCTCATGGAGACGACCGCTATTACCATCTGGTTTTGCTGGCGGAAAACAATCAGGGCTATCAGAACTTGATCAAGATTGTCTCAGCTGGTTTTGTCGATGGCTACTACTACAAACCTCGTGTGGACATGGAAATTTTAGAAAAATATCATGAGGGAATTATTGCTCTTAGCGCCTGCTTGGCTGGTGTGATTCCACGCCTGCTCCAAAGAGGTATGTATGAAGATGCCAAGGAGATGGCGCTAAAGCACCAGGCGATTTTTGGTCAGGGCAACTATTTTTTGGAACTGCAAAATCATGGCATTGCAGAGCAGGAACTGGTGAATCAGCAGTTGGTTCGCATGAGCAAGGAAACAGGGATAGAACTGGTCTGTACCAATGATATCCACTATACCTATGCCGAGGATGCAGACCCACATGACGTTCTTCTTTGTATTCAGACAGGTAAAAAACTGACTGATACCGATCGCATGCGCTATGAGGGCGGGCAGTACTTTGTCAAATCAGAGGAGCAGATGGCTGCACTTTTTCCATATGCACCGCAGGCTCTTTTGAACACACAAAAGATTGCCGATCGTTGTAATGTGGAGATAGAATTTGGTGTTACAAAACTTCCACATTATCAGGTGCCAGAAGGGTATGATTCCTGGACCTATCTAAATAAACTCTGTTATGAGGGGTTAGACCGCAGATACGCAGATGAGGCAGAAAGCTTAAAGCCTCGTTTGGCTTACGAACTTGATACCATTAAAAATATGGGTTATGTGGACTATTTTCTTATTGTTTGGGATTTTATCAACTACGCAAGAACCCATGGAATACCGGTAGGACCGGGGCGAGGAAGTGCTGCGGGAAGCCTGGTTTCCTACACTACGGGAATCACCAATATTGACCCGATTCGCTATAACCTTTTGTTTGAGCGTTTCTTGAACCCAGAGCGTGTATCCATGCCTGATATCGATATTGACTTTTGTTTCAACCGACGAGGCGAGGTCATCGACTACGTTATTGAGAAGTATGGCAAGGACTGTGTTACCCAGATTGTCACCTTTGGTACCCTAAAGGCAAAGGGTGTAATACGTGATGTGGGCCGTGTTATGGATATGCCATACAACTATGTGGATTCCATTGCCAAGGCAGTGCCTGATGAGTTAAATATCACTTTGGATGAGGCCTTGAATACCAGCCCGGATTTAAAAAGGATGTACGATGAGGATGAAGAGGTAAAAAGACTTATCGATACAGCCATGCGTTTGGAGGGCTTGCCTCGACATACAGGTATGCATGCGGCGGGTGTTGTTATTTCACAAAAACCAATGGATGAATATGTGCCGTTATCTAGAGGGGGAGATGGCACCATTACCACCCAGTTTGTTATGACCACCATCGAGGAACTTGGCCTTTTAAAGATGGACTTTTTAGGCCTTCGTACCTTGACGGTTATCGATGATGCAGTTTCCCTTATTGAAAAAAATCATGGCATCAAGCTGGATATGGACCACATTGACTACAATGATAAAAAGGTTTTGGATTTGATTTCTTCCGGAAAAACTGAAGGCGTATTTCAGCTTGAAAGTGCTGGAATGAAAAACTTCATGAAGGAACTGCGACCGGAGAGTTTAGAGGACGTTATCGCGGGTATATCTCTTTACCGTCCAGGCCCTATGGACTTTATTCCAGCCTATATAAAAGGAAAAAATGACCGGTCTTCCATCGTATATGACTGTCCACAGCTAGAGCCGATTTTGTCACCTACTTATGGCTGTATTGTCTACCAGGAACAGGTTATGCAGATTGTTCGTGATTTGGCTGGCTATTCCATGGGACGAAGCGACTTGGTTCGCCGTGCCATGTCAAAAAAGAAAGCCGGCGTCATGGCAAAAGAACGTCAGAACTTTATCTACGGCAATGAGGAGGAAGGTGTTCCTGGTTGTATTGCCAATGGAATCAGCGAGGAAGTAGCCAATAAAATCTATGATGAGATGACAGATTTTGCCAAGTATGCTTTCAACAAGTCCCATGCAGCAGCATATGCCGTGGTCTCCTACCAGACAGCCTTTTTAAAATGCTATTATCCGGTAGAGTTTATGGCAGCTCTTATGACTTCTGTCTTGGACAATTCGGCAAAGGTTGCAGAGTATATTTTGGTTTGTCGAGAGATGGGGATTGAGGTTTTGCCTCCGGATATCAACGTTGGAGAGGGCAAATTTGCCGTGTCTGATGGAAAAATCCGCTATGGTATGTATGCCATAAAAAGTATAGGCCGCCCGGTGGTTGATTTTATCGTGGAAGAAAGAAATCGAGGCGGAGACTACTCTACCATCGAGGACTTTTTACATCGTGTTGGCGGCAGAGAAGTCAACAAGCGAGCAGTAGAAAATCTCATAAAAGCGGGAGCCTTGGACTGCCTGGATGGCAACCGCAAGCAGATGGTGATGGTTTATGCCTCTTTGATGGACCATATAGCCAGTGAGAAAAAGTCTGGATTTGCGGGCCAGATGTCTCTTTTTGATATCGCTTCTGATGAAGTCAAAGAGGAATTTGTCGTTCGTATGCCGAATGTGGAGGAGTTTGACAAGGAAGAACTGTTGTCTTTTGAAAAGGAAGTTTTGGGCGTCTATATCAGCGGCCATCCACTTGAAAACTATCTTTCTTTGATAAAAAAAAAT